>JBGSRB010000088.1:0-7586 GCA_041737735.1 Anaerolineae bacterium
GGCGCTGCGCGCGGACGTAACGCCGTGCCAGCGCAGGGTATAGCGCGCTGCTTGATAAGGACGCCGCAGCGGGGATGTCCCCACGTGCTGCCGCTGCACGCGGATTGCGTGAGCCAGCCATGCCGGAAAGCCCCGATCCAGTAAGCGCATTTCCACTTGCTCGGTCAGGGACGCGCGGCTGAAAGCAAACCCGTCGGGTAGGGGCAGATCGAGCCGCGCCGCATATTTAAGCGCGGCGGACACAGTTCCCATGCGGTCGCACAGGCGCGCCGTGTGCAGCAGCGTGCTGCCGTCGATTGTAGTTTCACGGAGCAGCAGCGCAATATCGGCAATCCGAATTGCGGGCGGTGCGGGACGCGCCGCGACATACAGCAGATGATCTTCCGGCGCGAGTGTGTGCCAATCCGCATAGCCCAGTGGCTTCGCCCGTGACCAGAAGGGCGCGTCACTCAACGGACAGCGATCCAGCAGTGACCAGCGCAAGTGGAGCAGGGTGTCTTCCAAGTTGAGACTGAGCGCGTCCACCATGCCGAGTCGATGCGGTCGCACGTGGTGATGGGGCGACCAACCCGCCCGTTGAAGCGCGCTGACGGCAGCGGCTTGCTGCGCCGGATGCACCAGCAAGGTGAGCGCGTTAACGGCTTTCAAGCCGCGCTGCGGATACACTGCCAGCGCCAGCGCTGCTTCGCCAATGACGAGCAGATCAATGCCCTGTTCGCGCAATGCGGTTACTGCCAGGCGTAGGCGTTGCAGCATGACGGACAGACGCGCCAGTTGATAGCGCTGCATCCCAACAGCGCGTCCGGCATCTTGCAACTGCCAGCCCTGCTGATCGGCGTGGCGCTTCAGCAAAGGCAGTAGCAGCGTCGTCTCGGCAGCAGCGGTATCCAGATCGGTTGCGCGTTCCCATTCACGCAGCGCACTTTCCCCCGTGCGTAGAAAACACGCTTGCAGCAGCAGTTCGGTCTGTTGGTCAGGCATCAGCATGGCTAGAACTCGACATGCCAGTCCCATTGACGGGTATCAAGGTCGATTTTGCGGAAGGCGGCGAACCGCTGCGGGTTATCAAGCGTGATCACCTGATCGCCAAGCAGCACGGTCGGTTCAATTGTGACGGGCTGGTAACACGGATACGTGCTGATGTGCGCGCTCAGTTGCTTGAGCGCGGGCATGGTCGCGTCATCCAGCACGATGATGCCGCCCACCGTCAACATTTTGTTGGCGTAGAAGAAGTCGATGAGCGCGTGGTCGAACGTGTGGTTGCCATCGATGAACGCGAAATCATACGCTCGGTGCAATGTCATCAGTTTGGGCAGCCCGATCTCAGAACTGACCTTGTGCCATTCATACACCCCCGCATAACCCGCCCGCCGCATGTTGGCAATGCCGATCTTGTGCCACATGATGTCTTGATACGGGTCGAGGATATCATAGTGAACGCGCTTGTACTGGCTGACAATGCCGGCGATTGCCAGCGACGACATGCCGTAAGCGAAGCCTACTTCCAGAATACGCTTTGGTTTCGCCTGCTTCACCAGACGTTGCAGCGCGTACAACGACGTGCGATCGACGTGGGCGCGCAGCGGGTAGACAGTGCCATCTTCGGCGGTCACCTGTTCGCTAGCGAGGATACCTTGCAGCACGGGGTTAAACGGTTCGGCTTGGCGCGCCTCATCGAGCATCGCTTTGACCACGTGCAGATAATCTTGCCGGTGCTGATTCTGTCTGCCGATGTTCGTGCGGTGGATGCGCCGATGCAGCAGCACTTCATTAACAACCTGTTCTGTCAAGCCGCAGGCACGCGCCCGTGCAAACCAGTCCACGACTTCCGCCGCGTTAAGATCAACGCGAAACGCCCCGACGCGCTGTAAGTCCTCGCGGCTGATCAGCATTGCGCTGGGCAGATAAGCGGGCAGCACGGGATTCGTCAGCTTGATTTCGGCTTGTTCCGACTCGCTCAAGTCGGGACTGACAAACTGCTTCACCTGACACAGCGCGATGTCAATTTCCTGCTCACACAGCAGGCGCAACTGGGTGTCGAGTTTGGTCGATGTCCAATAATCATCCGCGTCGAGAAAGGCAATGAACGCGCCGACGCTCAGTTCAACACCGCGATTCCGCGCCGCGCCAGCGCCGCTATTCTGACTGAGGCGTTCATAGCGCACAGGGTAACGCCCCACCACAGCGGCGGTGTCATCGGTCGAAGCATCATCGACTACGATGATTTCCGTCGGCTTCAGGGTTTGCTGAAGCACGCTTTCAATGGCTTCCCCGATATACAATGCCCCGTTGTACACAGGGATGATCACGCTGATCGTTTGCCTCATGTTGTCCTGTATTTCTGCTCGTTTTGGCGGCGCTTGATCGACGCCCGATGGATGAGGGCAATTTCGCGGCGCAGTTGTTCGTAGTGGCGCGCGATGCGCTCAGGATCGGTGACGTGCCGCTGAGTCAGCATTTGCGGAATGGGCAACCACGTCACTTGTAAATCCATCGCGCGCACGTACCAATCCAGATCGCTGCCGCTGGTGTACTTTGGATCAAATTGACCCACACGTTCCAGCGCCGAACGCCGCGCCACCAGTGTGCTGAAAATGCCGACCAGATGCGGTTCCGACAGCCAGCGCGCCTCAATCCAGGCGTCGAGACGCGCGGACGACGGCAGCACGATATCCACGCCGCACAGCAGAAATTCAACCGATGGATTTTCCAGCAGTATTGTCACTTGACGGCTCAGTTTAGCCAGCATCCAGACATCGCCGGGGTTGAGGAAAGCGATCAGCTCGCCGCGCGCAACTTCGACGCCATAGTTCCGCGCCGCTATCGGATCAAGATTCGGCTGGTCAAGAAATTGGACTTGGGGCAACCGTTCGCTCATGACGGCGGCGACATCAGCCGTAGTGATGACGAGGATTTCCCAACGTTCGTAATCCTGTTCCAGCACACTTGCGAGCGTGCTTTCCAGATCAGCGGCAGTGTGCGCCGGAATAATGATGCTGACCAGCGGCGGATCGGCGGCGGGCGGCGGTTCCAGCAAGCGCGTCCAATCGAGGAAATGATTGACGTTGATCGGCGCGCCCCGCCGCGTTTCCGCGCGGCGCACCACCAGATTGCCGTAATTGTGAATTGTTTTCAGCGTGTTCGTCGCAGTAACGTTA
The DNA here is from genome assembly GCA_041737735.1 of Anaerolineae bacterium. Taxonomy (GTDB): domain Bacteria; phylum Chloroflexota; class Anaerolineae; order Aggregatilineales; family Phototrophicaceae; genus Flexifilum. The sequence goes on from JBGSRB010000088.1 coordinate 3,159, forward strand.
GAACCGTGCCGACGATAGAACAGGGTCAGGCGGCGCAGCGCATACATGCAGACGCCGACTTCATCGGCGCGCAGCCACCAATCAAAGTCTTCCGCAAACGGCAGCGTTTCATCGAACCCGCCGACGCGCTCAAACACCGCACGGCGAAACAATGCCGCACCGAGATTCATGGTGAGCGATGGGGCGTTCCGCATTTGATTCGGCGCATGGGCGACGCTGGATTCCGCGCCGAGCAAACAGATCAACTGCACATAGCCGGTGACGATCTCGGCTTCCGGCGTTTGCCGGAAATACGCGACTTGCGCGTGCAGCTTGCCGGGCGGGAACAGATCGTCCGCGTCGAGAAAAGCGATCAACTCGCCCCGCGCCTCACTGATGCCGCGATTGCGGGCGGCGGCAGCCCCCGCATTCTGCTGACGAATGAGGCGAACATCAGCCCCTAGTGCTGCCGTGACCGCCGCGCCGTTATCCGTCGAACCATCATCCACGACGATAATCTCAAGCGGAGCGTACTGTTGATCGATCACCGACTGCACGGCATCGCCAATGAACTTTTCCCCGTTGTAAAGCGGGATAATTACGGTGATCAAGGGATTCATGACAAAAATTCCAAGATGGTCGCGGGGATTTGGCGTAAGTCGGTCCCCACTTCCAGCGTATAAACGGGTAGCTGTCGCACGAGGTCGCGCATTTTACGAAAACTGATGGCTTTTGCCCCCACCAGTTGAAACAGCGATGTGGGCGCTAACGCCAGCAGGGCCGCCGCCTTCGAGCCTTCAATTAAGCGGGTATCGTGCCTGCCTGTCACTTGGGGCATGAAGATCGCCTTAAGCGGAAAACCGGCTGTCGTGCCGTCGGCGTCGTTAAGCAACAGAATTGCCTTCTCATCTTCGGCGCGTTCCTGATTGTGAATCCGTGGTTGCAAGTGCGGAAAGCGTTCCAGATTATCGTTAACAAGCTTGGCGACGCTGTAGAGGCTGTGAACATACGGTTGATCGCCAAGCTGCACCGCGGTGTAATCATCCCCCGCGTATAAGAGTTGGCTGCCCAAACACGCCAGCGCCGTTGTCGATTTGCCCGATCCGCTGCGCCCAGCCAGCAGCACACCGCCAGCGGGCGTTCCCACAGACGCCGAATGCATCAACTGCACATTCGCATCGCGCGTGTATAGGTGCAAAACCGTCCGCAGCGGGAACGTGCATTCCCAGTAAGGAAGCGTCGCCGCATTATCGTACCAGCAGATCGCCAAACCGCGCGCGCGGTCAACCAGATGTAGATAGTTCAGCCAGCGATTGTGGATCACGCCAAAGCGCTGATCGTTGAACGAGCGAATTTCGCCCTGTGTGCCATATTCCCACGAGAATACGTTGTTGTAATGCTCCCACGGAATCGGCGGCAGGGCGACACCCGTTGAGGCGCTATCCCATAAACACACCGTGAGTTCGGGTGCATCGTCCGCGCGCAGATGACGCAGGGCAGGCATCAACACGGGTTCTAAGGCGTCACCCGCGAAGCGCTGCGCCACCGGAATTCCGGCGATGCGATAGCGATATTCCCGCACGTCTGGCGCTGCCGTCAAGAACGCGGCGTAAACGTCGTTGAAGAAGCTTTCCGCGCGGCTTACCATCAGCTTCGTTGGTTGCTCGTTGATCAATTCTGGCTGACTTCGGGCCAGCCGAGATCGTTATCCACTTCGTGAATGGGATCGACCATCAACAGGTTTTGCATGTCGCGGTAGACTTCCAATTTCGGTTCAATAAACGCCGGTTTGTCAGCGCGCGGCGTGACCACAAGCTGCGGCAGCGCTGCCCCCTTAAGCGGCACGATCAAATGTTGATCCACGAGCTGCATGATAAAAGGGGCGATGGCGAACGTTATACTCATCGGGTCGCCCTGATATTCTGCCGTCACCGCTTCAGCGACCTGACGCACGCTTGCGCTCTGCTCGATAAACTGCCAGATCAACGCACCGCTGCCTGTCGTGGTGTAGTAAGCGCCTGTTTCCATGTGAATGATGACAACTTCGCCGTCGATGTTCTCGCACACGACACTTGGCTCATTGATGCGGTACTGACTCTCGAAATCCATTAACGCCCCCCTGCTTGCGAAGATTTACCTAATGAACGAATGAAGAATTGGGCGACGCGGTCGCGCCCCTCCTCCGTGTAAAACTGACGCAGCACATACGCGCCCTTCTGTCTGAAGGTGTCGCGCAGCTCGATATTGGAACGAAAATAACGCAAAACACTCTGGTTCAAGCTCACGTCGAGGTAGTAATCCCCGATGAGTTTGTCGAGCAACCACGACGATGTCGCGATCTTGACGGGCGGGGAAGTATGCAACAGCACATGCACCGCCGCCAGTGTCGTTTCCACGATCCGGCGCGCGCCGATCTCGCCCGCGTGCCGCAGCAGCCGATCCCAGTTAAGCGCCGGATGCTGCTGGATGAGCGCCGCGAGATCGAGCAGCCGCCCTAGCTTGACGCGCGTCTCTTTCAGCGAGTCAATGCACAGCAGGATGATCGTATGCTCGAGTGAGAGTGTACGCATGGTCGTCTTAGCCAGCGTGATCTCCGCGCCGCTGTCCCATAACTGTTCAAAACTGACGCGAAATTCATGCAGGTTGCGGCGTGACCATGCCGTTTTCCAGTGGAGTTCCAAGTTGATCTGCATCCGCTGGTTGCGGAATTGGAAGTGATAATGGTCGCGGGGCAGCGGCAGATCGCGGACATGTTCGGGCAGGAATTGCAACGCGAAGCCAGCAGCGATCATGTGATTTTTGGCGCGGTGAATGTGCGCGGGATCGACCAGAATATCGAGGTCTTCAAACTGCCGCAGCGCCGGATCGCCATGCGCGAGACGCGCCAAGGCTGCGCCTTTGAACGGAATTGCGCGGATATTCTCGTCAGCCAAGCTTTTCAGGGTGTGCGCCAAGTACACGCTGAGAAACAGGTTTTTCCGGCGCACACGCTCTGCCCATGCCCCGAACGCGGTTATGGTTTCACTGGTTACGGGTTGACCGAGCCTGTGAAGTTGGCGATAGAGGATGGGCGCAACTTTATGCGCGTATGCCTTTTCGATCAGTCGGCACCAGCGCACAGGTTCAACGTCAATCGGGGTTGATGTTCCGTGCAGATAGCCAACCAGCAAATCAATCAGCAGATGATCTTCAAGGGCAGCCCCGGCGTAGGTGTGGCGCAATGTGATGGCGGGCAAGCTTCAGTGTCCGATGAACTATGTATCTGGAATCGGCAGCGTTAGTTATCAGTAATGACATGTCATGATAACATATAAAATTGAAGGGGCAAGTGAGTCATTTGGTCAAGAAATGGGTTCGATCAACGAGTTCCACTCGCGAATCGGACGCACTGTACCATCGGGGTTGCGGCGGCGCGCAATCGAACGCTGAAGATTACGGAGAAAATACGTGCGAAAGTCTTTGCGATCCAACTGGCGCAGCAGATTTTGTCCGTGCTGCTGATAAAACAGGGTGACATCACGCACGATTACAATTTGCGTCTCTACTTCCAGTGCGCGCAGATACCAATCCACATCACTGGCATAGGCAAGGCTGGCATCAAACCCGCCTACGCGCTCGAACACGTGGCGTCGGAATAGCCCGGCGCCGAGGTTAAAACCGGCAAACGGGGTCGCATCTTGAAAATGATTGCGCTGATCGGCGTTGGACAGCACGACTGTTTGAATGTGACCCGTGACGATATCCAGTTCAGGTTGCGCTGTCAGCCGCTGCACCAGCATAGGCAGCGAAGCCGGGGGCAGCAGATCATCCACATCGAGAAACTTGATCAATTCGCCCGTCGCGACTTCTAAACCGAGGTTGCGTGCAGCAGCAGGTCCGCCATTTGCTTGATAGAAATAGCGGATGGGGTACTGTACGGCGAGTTCTGCCGTGTTATCCGTCGAGCCATCATCGATTAAGATGATTTCGAGGGGCGCGTAATCTTGCTCAGCAAGCGTTTTGACCGCATCTGCCAGAAACTTGGCGCCGTTAAACACGGGTAGGATCACGGAAATAAGGGGCGTCATTTAGTTGAGCATCCTAGCGACTAGCGTTGACCATGAGTGTCTCAAGTATACTCATGGTATCAAGCGGTACCGAAAGTGGATCGAAAGCCGCTTGTTCTGTGAAATCCACATCGTTGACGGATATTGTCGAGTTCTTGCGGGTGATGGATCACGCTACATTCCGATCAACGCTGCTTGTGCAGTTGTTACTCGGTAAAATTGAGAATCGACCAAAAAGCACCACAACGATACGCCATTTAAGCACGTATAAGTGATGATACGATGCTATTCGTCATGATGGGCTGTTTGGAGCTGAGCATGGCAACCTCTCGACGTAATTTCTTGAAACTTGGCGCGGCGGCGACTGCTCTGCCGCTGGCGCTGGCTGTGCCGCAAGCAGTGA
>JBGSRB010000108.1:0-12526 GCA_041737735.1 Anaerolineae bacterium
CGGCGCAGCGCGCGCAGATGCCAGTCCGCGCCGCTGCTGACCTGCACACGGCTGCCCAACGGCGTGATGATGTCGATCAGGCGGCGCAGCGGTTCGTCGTCGATCATGGGCAGCACCGCTTTATAATCGATCTGCAAACGCGCTGTGCCACCAACTTCCAGCATGAGCGCGACAACCGCGCGCAGCAGCGGCGGATGATACGCCGTGATCGCGTCGTCGTGCTTGATGAACAACGCGCGCGCCTCATCGGGCGTAATCGCGCTGACCGCGCCCGTGCCGTTCGTCTCGCTCGCGAGCGTGTCGTCATGCACCAGCAGATAATCATCCATTTTCAATGGCAGCGCGTCGATCTCGATCTGCACCGCGCCTGCTTCGAGACACGCCCTGATCCCTTCGAGCGAATTGGGCGGAAACGGCGAATCGTCTAAGGCGGCTTTGTGATGCACGATCACGGGTGGTTGGGCAGGTAAAGCACTCATGGCAATCCTAAAGTGTGGATGCAGAAAGAAGTGTCACCATGATAACGCAGTGGTTTAAAGACAAGCGTAAAGTTCTTTAACATAAATACCGCGATTTCTTAATATTTTATTCCACTTGGATAGCTATTGTCATGGGGATCACATAAATCCTTAGGAGCGAACACCCATGAAAATGCGTTGGTTTTTAGTGCTGGCGGCGCTGCTGCTGCTGAGCGTCGTGGCGGTACAAGCGCAAGACCGCACGCCGATTTACGTTTATATTGACTCGGACACGAATATCAGCGACTGGTGGAACAATACCATTGTCCCCGCTTTCGAAGCCGAATATCCGCAGTATGAAGTCGTCGTGACCATCGTGCGCGGCGTGGGCGGCGGCACCAGCGATCTCGCTAATCGCGCGTTGGCGGCGCTCGAAACTGGTGATGATCCGCAGGTCGATTATCTCGAAACGATCAACGTCGAAGCCTTCACCGAATGGGTCGAAGCTGACTTGTTCCTCGAACTGACCGAAGAACTCGTGCCGAATCTGGCGACACTCAACCCGGCGACCGACCGTCTGCCCGGTGAACTGCCCTATCGCGGTTCGCAAGTGCTGCTGGCTTATAACGCCGATTTCGTCGCTGAGGACGAAGTGCCGACCACCTACGCCGAATTGGTCGAATGGATTCAAGCGAACCCCGGTCAATTCGTCTACAACCGTCCGGATCGCGGCGGCAGTGGCGCGGCGATGGTGACCCGTGCGATTTTTGAAGTCACCGGTCAAGACCCGTCATTGTTCGTCCCCGGCGAAGCTGATGAAGACCTGATCGCGCAGTTCAGCGAAGCATGGGAACTGCTCGGCAGCATTCATAGCTCGGTCTACGAAGGCGGCGCGTATCCGGCGGGCAACACGCCCGTGCTGGAACTGTTCGCTAACGGCTCGGTCAACATGATCACGGCATGGTCGGATCAAACCCTGCAAGCGCTCAATCTCGGTCTGCTGCCCGAAAGCACACGCCTTGCCCAACTGAGCGATCTGCCCTTCACGGGCGGCTATTCCTACAGTGCCATTCCGCGCAACGCGGGCAATGTCGAAGGCGCGCTGGCGCTGGCGAACTTCGTGCTGAGCATCCCGGTGCAGGAAGAAGTCATTCAGGAAATCGGCGGCTTCCCGGCAGTGCAATGGGACTTGCTGCCCGAAGAATTACAAACGCAGTTCACCAGCGTGATCACCGATGTTGTTCCGACTTGGCCCGGTGGCGCTTATGGCGCGGCGATGGTCGAAGGTTGGTATAACAACGTCGCCACCAATATCGACCCCACGAGCTAAAATAGGTACACTCTGCGCGTCAGTTCGCGTTACGATGTATCAGCTATTTCAATAGAATAAAGTGAGGGCTTGGTGCGCCAAGCCCTCATCATTCCGTGAAAGTGCTTTCATTGATGATACCTACCCGCCCGTTTATTGAACGATCACCCGCATGACCACAATCACCCCTGCACCTGTAGCTGTTCCTGCGCCACGCCGCAACTGGCGGCGCTACATCGGCGCGTATCTGCTGATCGCGCCACCGCTGCTGATCATGGTGCTGCTGATCTTTTTGCCGGCGTCGCAGTCGATCATCCGCACGCTGACCGTGGATGTGGATGGCAACCCCGGCTTATCGATCTCGCGCTATACTGCCTTCTTTCAAGACCCGATCAGCGTCAGTAACTTGATGTTCACCTTTCAAATTACGCTGCTCACGCTGGCGGCGATCTTCGCGTTTTGCTTTCCGCTGTCGCTGTATCTGCGCTTTTCCAACGGACGCTTAGCCTCAGCCGTGCAAATTCTGGCGCTGTTTCCGCTGTTCGTGCCGGGCATCATCTTATGCTATGCCCTGATCCGCTTTCTGGGAACGCGCGGCACACTCGACACGATGCTCAGCATTGTGGGCGTGACGGGCTATCGCACACCCTACTTGAAGCCGGAAGCGATTATCATTGGTTTGGTGTGGGAGTCGATCCCGTTCACGGTGCTGGTGCTAACGGCGGGCTTGCGCCAGATCAGCGACTCGTTGATCGAAAGCGCGCGCGATGTAGGCGCGAACAGTTGGCAAATCTTCTGGCGCATCATCCTGCCGCAGATCACGCGACCCTTCTTGATCGTGTTCTCGCTCAACTTTTTAGGCATTTTCGGCAGCTATACGATCCCCTACTTATTGGGACCTGCTGCGCCGCAAATGATGGGCGTGTTCATGCAGCAAACTTTCGGACAGTATCGCCGCCCCGACGAAGCGGAAACCCAAGCGGTGATCACGTTCATCATCAGCGCGTTCATCGGCTTTTTGTATGTGCGAACGGTCGCTAAACAGCGCTTGCAGCAGGGGGATTGAGCATGACCAGCATCGCACAACCGACACCGCCCACGTTTGAAGAAAGTTTCTGGAAAACCACCCTGCTCAGCTTTCGCGCCGCGCTGCGCCGCGACGGTTTCGGCTGGATCGCGCTGATTCTGCTGATTCTGGTGATTTTGGGTCCGATCTATTCGGTCGTGCTGTGGGCGTTCGCGGAACGCTGGACGTATCCCTCGCTGGTGCCGACGCAGTTCGGTTTCAGTTTTTGGGAACGCACCTTCGCCCGCGCCGATATTGCCGAAGCGCTGCCCTTTAGTATCGTACTATCGCTGACGGTAACCGCGATCTCGGCGCTGATCTGCCTGCCCGCGTCGTATGCCTTCGCACGGATCAAATTTCCCGGTCGGCAAGCGCTGCTGTTGTCATTTTTGGCGACTAATGCGTTTCCGCGTTTTGGCTTGTACGTCAGCATCGCCGTGATCTTCTTCCGCCTGAATTTGATCGGCACAATCCCGGGCGTGATTTTGATTCAGTTGGTTAACACGCTGCTGCTCATGATCTGGATTCCGACGGCGGCATTTCAAGCCGTGGATCGTTCGCTCGAAGAAGCGGCGTTCGATGTGGGTGCTTCACGCATGACCGTGTTCATCCGCGTGACGCTGCCGCTGGTCATGCCCGCGCTCAGCGCCGCGCTGCTGCTCACGTTCGTCAACACGTTTTATGAGGCGCAAGGCGCGCTCCTGATCGGGTTGCCGCGCGTGGTGACGATGCCCGTGCTTATGTATTCCCTGATCAACAGCCAGTTGATCGTACAATATGGCGCGATTGTCTCGCTGGTGTTGTGGCTGCCGTCGCTGCTGTTGTTATTATTCGCTCAGCGCTTGTTGCGCGGCGGTTATCTGACCGCTGGTTTTGGCGTGTGATTGTTTTGAGGAGTCGTCATGGCAACGCTTGATCTCACCAACCTCTCGAAGCGCTTCGGCACAGTCACCGCCGTTGACACCCTCAACTTGCAGGTGCGCGATGGCGAGTTCATGTGCATTTTGGGACCTTCCGGCTGCGGCAAAAGCACGCTCTTACGCATGATCGCGGGTTTTGAAACGCCCACCGAAGGCGAGATTATGATCGATGCCGACCGCGTGACCGCTCTGGCGGCGAATCGGCGTCCGACGGCGATGGTGTTCCAAAAATATACGCTGTGGCCCCATATGACCGTGTTCGCCAACATCGCTTTTGGGCTGCAATTACGCAAGCTGCCTAAAGATGCGATCAAGCGCAAAGTTGAAGACGCGCTAGAGCTGGTCAGTCTGGCAGGTTATGGCGAACGCTATCCCGCGCAGCTTTCCGGCGGACAGCAGCAGCGGGTAGCGCTGGCGCGCGCGTTAGTGCTGGAACCCAAAATTCTGCTGTTAGATGAGCCGTTCAGCAGCTTGGACGCGATTTTGCGGGTGCGTTTGCGCGAAGAACTGCGCCGCATTCAGCGCCGTTTGAACATCACCGCGATTTTCGTCACGCACGATCAGGAAGAAGCGCTGACGCTGGCGGATCGCATCGCCGTGATGAGCGACGGACGAGTTGAACAGCTTGACGCGCCCGCGCAGATTTACGCCAACCCGCGCACACTGTTCGTCGCGGATTTCATCGGCGCGATGAACCTGCTCGAAGGCGATCTGCGCGCGGGACAACTCACCGTCGGCGGCTTGACGCTCGACGGCATTGCACCGGGTGAAAATTTGACCGATGGACAGGTGACCGTCGCCATTCGCCCCGAAGATTTAGCCGCGCTGCCGCATCCGCACCCGGATGCGTGGCAGACCGTCGTCGAGCAGATCAGCGACCTGGGGCATTACCGCCGCGCGCTGCTGGAGATCGACGGCGTGAAGAATTTAGCGCCGCTCAAGGTTTATCTGCCCAAGTCGTTCGCGCCCGAAGAAGGCAGCGCGCTTTACGCTTATCCGCGCCGCCTGCTGATCTATCAAAACGGCGGCGAACCGCGCGAGATCAACCGCGCCTTGCCCGATGAAGCGCTAACGCTGTCGTTATGATCAGCCGATGGGTAAGCGGATAGTCACGGTTGTGCCTTGTCCCAGCGCACTTGCCACCGTGATGCTGCCGCCGTGCTTCTGGATAATCGATTGGGCGATGGGCAGCCCTAAGCCAAAACCGGGCGTGCTGTGCGCTTCATCAAAGCGATAGAAACGCTCGAAAATGTGCGGCAGCACAGCTTCCGACATACCAATGCCGTTATCGATAATCGTAATGACAATCTGTTCACCGTGAAGCCTTGTGCAAATGGTGACCATTCCACCATGGGGCGTGAAGCGCCGGGCATTATCAACGATTTGCGCGAGAGCGTCTTGCAAGTGATATGCCGCCGCCTGAATGCGCGGGATGTTCACGTCTTGCTGAAGGCGAAACTCAAGCCGCTTCGTGTCCGACGATGCAAACTGATCGACCACATTCTGCACCAACTGTGTCACATCCGTCGGCGCGGATGCCAACGTGGTTTGGCTGTCAAGGTGGCTCATTTTCTGAAGGGTATCGACCACCTGCGTGATGCGCGTGATCTGATCTTCAATCGTTTTGACTTTTTGCTGCCGCCGCGCTGGATCATCCGTTTTATTCAGCAGATATAAGCTCGATTGCATGACTGCCAGCGGCGTTCTGAACTCATGCGATGAGTGTTCAATGAACTGCGCCAATAACTGCACCCGTGCTTTTTCCAGTTCCAACATCATGGCATGTTGTTCGAACTGCTTGCGGGCAGTGATGTCGACAAAAGTGACGACGACCGCATAAGGCAGCGGGTTATCGTCAGCCTTGAGCGGTTGAGCGTTGACCAAAATCCATGTGAGATCGCCATTCGGCTTATATAGACCCATAATGACATTGGACTGGGCTTGCCCAGTTTTGAATGTCATCGTCGCTGGATACGTCTCGCTAGGAAATGGTGTGCCATCTTCGTGAATGGCGCGCCACGGTTGGTCAGTCGGAGTCAACCCCATGATTTGCGCGGCGCTCAACCCTAAAATCCGTTCAGCAGCCGGGTTGCAGGTGTTGATGCCGCCCTCACGATATTGCAGCACCACACCTTCATACATACTATTGACCACCGTGCGATAGCGTTCTTCCGCTTCGCGCAGTGCCAGTTCAACCCGTTGGCGTTCCCTGATTTCGGCGCGCAGTTCGACTTCAGTCATGACCGAAGCGGCAAGCTCAGTCAAGAACTCAATTTCGTCTTCCGTCCACTGGCGCGGCTCATAATCAATCACGCAGAACGAGCCAAGTGCCTGCCCACCGGATTCAATCAACGGGATGCCTGCATAAGCGACGACGTTGTCATCAATAACCGCGAGGTTATCGTAAACCAGCGGATGCTGGCGCGCATCATCAATGATCAGCGGCGCGCTATCCGCCACCACATGCTGACAAAACGAATGCGACAGTGGCGTTTGACGCAGTTCGTCAAGCGGCGCCGCCAACCCGATCTGGCTTTTAAAGAATTGGCGATCTACGTCAACCAGCGAAACCATCGCCACTGGAACTTTCAAGAGACGTGCCGCCAAACGAGTCAAGCGGTCAAAGGCTGCATCAGCCGGCGTATCTAACAGGCAATACGCCTTCAAAGCAGCGATGCGATCAGGATCAGAAATGCGCTTGGGATCAGCGTTAGGCATCGATTTCCAACTTCATAGTTATGTTTTTGTAACGAACAAACATGGAGATAAACAGTCAATAGTCCGTAGATTACGAACTGTCTAATAAATCTAAGTGGCATCTATAATGCCCGACAAGTTTAATGAAGTTGAATCATTAGAGGCATCCCGCCAGCGTTGGGGATGTGGACTATCGATGCGGACAATCACCAGTATAACACAATTCATACAAAGCGTGTGCCACAATTGTATGATCAGTTATTGACTTGAACATCCCCAGCGCGCAAGTCGTCGTTCTCATCCAGATCATCATCTGACGGGGCTTCTTCAAGGGTTTTGAGAAACGGCACTTCGGCAATCAGCAGGCTGGCGCGTTCGCGCTGATGCAGCCCGATGTCGGCATGTTCATCATCCACCGACACATATTTGGCGATCACTTCGAGAATCTCGCGCTTCATGGCTTCCAGGCGTTCGGGGGGCAGGTTGATCCGGTCATGCACCAGCACGAATTGGAGGCGTTCCTTGGCAGTGCTGCCGCTTTTCTTCGCTGCTGAGCGCCCAAGCAGCCGCTCGATAAAGCTCGCCATCGTCACTTTTGCACCCCTCGCTGTAACCCGCGCGCGTTATTTCCCACCGAACAACCGTGATAGGCGCTTAAACAGCCCCCCCGACGCTTCCACCATTTCGTTCGGCACGTCCTCACCCATCAAACGCCGAGCGATGGCGCGATATGCCGCCCCTGCGCGCGAATTAGGATCGAGAATAACCGGCACGCCGCTGTTCGACGATGGTACTACCAGTTCATCTTCGGGAATAATGCCGATCAACTTAATCGCGAGCAGGTCGGTCACATCATCGGGCGAAAGCATGTCACCACGTTTGACCATATCCGCCTTCACGCGATTCAAGATGAGCTGACCGGGACCTTTTTTCTCAGCTTCCAACAACCCAATGATACGATCGGCATCGCGCACAGCGCTAACTTCAGGATTAGTGACGATCAGCACCTCATCGGCGGGCGCAACCGCGTTACGAAAGCCGCGCTCGATGCCCGCTGGCGAGTCGATGATGATGAAGTCAAACTCGGCGCGCAGCTCATCCGTGATCTGGATCATGTCCGCCGGACTGACGGCAGTTTTATCACGCGCCTGCGCCGCCGGGATCAAATACAATTCAGGGAACGACTTGTGCCGGATCATCGCCTGCCGCAATTTGCAGCGACCTTCGACAAGATCAACCAGATCGTACACGATCCGATTTTCCAAGCCCATGACAATATCAAGATTGCGTAAGCCAATATCAGCGTCGATCATCACCACTTTTTGATTGAGGTGTGCCAGCGCCGACCCAAGATTCGCCGTCGTTGTCGTTTTGCCAACGCCGCCCTTGCCCGATGTTATGGTGATCACTCTGCCCATGTGCGCGCGTTCCTTCATTCATTGCTGGCTGTGCGGCTTAATTCCACGCTTCGACGATGATCTGTCCGTTCTGGATCAAGGCAGTTTCCGGTTTCGGTTTGCGCTGTTTACCCGGCGGCGAAATGCTGATATAACCGGCGATGCGAAGCTGCGTCGGGTGCATATCGAGCGCGCACACCACCGCCGTCTCATCACCCATCGCGCCTGCGTGAACCGTGCCGCGCAGCCGCCCCCACACGATCACGTCACCCGCCGCGATGATCGCCGCACCGGGGTTGACATCCCCCACCACCACCACATGCCCCTGACTATGCACCGTGCGCCCACTGCGCAGCGTGCGCCGAATCAAGACGCCGGGCGTGCCATCTTCTTCAGGATTGAAGGCGGCAGTCTCAGGCGCGGGGGTCTGCGGAGCCGCCAGATTAGCACGCAAATCAAGCGCACTGGCGCTTTCGAGCGTCGTGCCGCTTTCCGTGATCACGGCTGCCAGCGTCAAACCGCGTCGCTCCAATAACGCTTTAGCGCTACCCAACTCATCTTTACGCACGGGACGCGCACCCACATCCAGCGTGATGCGCGCGCCAGCGAAAAATGAGCTTTGTTTATCAATGCGCGCCGCGAGATCAGTCAGCAACCGTTGCCATTCTTCGTTGGGATCAAGCACGATATGAATGCCGTCCTTGACGCCCTTGATCGTTACAAATCCATCGTGCATGAGTGTGTTATCGATAATTCCTACAAATTATGAACGTCACTAATGGTATAACGATTTTGATCGATGCGCCACTTGCAAGGTTAAATGGCGTCGCTAGCGAATTTCTTTTCACACTTGCAACGATGAGTCGTGTACTCTAGACTCAACACACATTCATTTTTTCGGCGCACGCGAGAGTTGCGAATGCCAATGTCCAAGATCATCGTGGTGCTGCCCACGTATAACGAAGCCGAAAACCTGCCGCTGATTCTCGATGCGCTGTTGGCACTGCCTGTCAACACGCTCAGCGTACTGGTGGTCGATGACTCATCTCCCGATGGCACCGGCGCATTGGCGGACGCCCGCGCCACCCAACAACCCGACCGCGTGCGCGTACTGCATCGCACCGAGAAAAACGGCTTGGGCCCAGCTTACATCGCTGGCTTTCGCCAAGCGTTAGCATTGGATGCCGATTACATCATTCAGATGGACGCCGACTTTTCGCACCAGCCTAAATACATCACGGAATTGATCGCGGCGCTCGAAAATAATGCCGATGTCGTCATCGGGTCGCGCTTCGCGCCCGGCGGCGGCGTCGATCATAACTGGAGTTGGTTCCGTAAGCTGTTGAGCTGGTTCGCTAACGGCGTCTATGTGCGCGTGCTGCTCGGCATTCCCGTGTCGGACGCCACCGGCGGTTATCGTATCTGGCGCCGCGCCACCTTGCTCGGCATGAACTTGGATCGCATTCGCTCGAATGGCTATGTGTTTCAAGTCGAGATGGCATACGTGGCGCATAAACTCGGCTATCAGATCCGCGAGATTCCGATTTATTTTCCTGACCGCGAACGCGGCACATCGAAGATGGGCAGTCGCATCATTTTAGAGGCAGCGCTACGCGTGTTTCAACTGCTCAGACGCCATCACCAGCTTACGCCGCAGGATCGCAGCGCGCAAGCGTAACGCGCCCACCACGCCTATGGATCAGCAAACGCGCCTGACACAGTTGATGAGTCTCTACAGCCCCGATGAGCAGCCGCGCGCGCCGCTCGATTTTGGCGATTATCTGTCGTTGGTGTGGCGCTTGGATCAATGCGATCCCGCATCGACGCGCGAAACCTACTACCGCGCGTGTGTCGTCGCGCTCGGCGCAGGCTTGGGCATCGACGCGCATCCGTTGGGGCGCTTGGTCACGCTTACGTCCGTGGGCAGCCTGTACGCTCAAATCCCTAATCTGCCCTATCGCAGCGGCGCGCAAGCCGTTGACGTGCCAGATCGCCGCGCCGCACTCGCGCAGTTGATGACGATTCGCGCCGACATTTTGCGCTTGGGAACCTATCATCAAAGTTGGGGGGGCGCGTTCCCCGGCAGCGGCATTCTCGAAGACGACCTGCGCGAGCGCGTGTTTGCCGTGCTGATCACGGCGTATCAAGGACAGTTCACCAACTTCGCGCGCCTGCTGCTGGTGACCGACATCGTGATCGGCAATTTGTTACTTGGTTTGGGCAGCCCCGCCCGCGAGATCGTCTTGCCGCAGTTGATCCGCGAGTATGATTATCCCGATCCGAGTGATGCGCGTGTGCGCCGCGCCTTCACCGCACCTGCCTAAACTTGTTCATCCGCGCATTTCGCGTTACCTTTGAACAGTATCATTTCCACACAATGAGATAAGTGAGCGCTATGGGAACGCTGAATCCCGATTTGCTGTCGAAAGATATGGACGCGGCGTTAAATGACGCCACCACGCTAAAAGATGAATTGCGTAAGTCGGTGATCGTGCCGGAGATGCTGTTGTGGGCGCTGCTGCGTCAACCAGACACCGCCGCGGCGCGCGTGCTGGCGTCGTTCAAGGCGCAGCGCGGCGTCGATCTCGAACGACTCGAACGCCAAACCCGTCTTGCCGTCGATACGCGCCGCGATCAAGATGGCAATCTTGATTTCACCGCGCGCGGCAATCGTTTAGTGCCAATGTCGCGTCAGACGATCATCCTGATTGACGACGCGCTGAGCATTGCGCAAGCGCAGAACGAAGTGCGCGCCGATACCGATCACGCGCTGGCGGTGATGGCGGAAAGCAGCATCAGCACCAGCGGCATCCTGCGCCAACACGGGATCACACCCAAAGCGATCACCGATCTGCTGGCGGATTCATCCCAGAATGTGCGCGCGGGCGGCACAACCCAAGATTATGTTGCCCGTGCCAAGGTGGGCAAACTGCACGCCGTTCACTTCCGCGAAACGCTGCTGCGCGACCTGATCAATATCCTCTCACAGGCGGTCAATCGCCACATCATCCTGTTGGGCGCGGATGGCGTGGGCAAACGCACGCTGGTTTACAGCCTCGCGCTGCTGATGAGCGAAGGCAAGGGTCCCAAAAATCTCAAAAGCTTGGTGCAGATCGACGAAGCCGCCCTGCTCGACAATGATCAGAAGGCGATCCGCGCTGGCTTGAGTCAGGCGGCGGGCGGCATTCTGTTTATTCCGCACATTCAACGCTTCTTCGGGGGACCCGTGCGCGCCGAGTTTTCGAAGGCGACGCCGCTGGTGCAGAAAGCCTTTCTCGACCACGACCCGATCATTATCGGCACGGCGACCGAGATCGACTATAACGAGCGCTTAAGCAGCGTGAGCGCGCTGAGCGAACGGTCGCAAATTCTGCGCGTACCTGAGCCATCCATCGAAGAAACCATCGAGATTCTCAAAGTGATGCGGTCGCACTTTGAAGCCAATTACGATTTGCACGTCAATGAAGATGCGCTGGCATTAGCGGCGCGGTTGGCGAAACGTTACTTTGGCGCGCATCCCCTGCCGCGCAGCGCTGAGCAGCTTTTGCATCGTGCGGCAGCGCTGGTTAGCATGAGTCGGCAAAGCGAACTCGCGTTCAAGCCAGAATTGGGCGACGGATCAACGCTCGACGTTGAAGATGTCACGCTGGCGGCATCCCAAATGACAGGCGTCCCGGTCAACAAATTAGGCGAGGACGAACGCTTACGTTATGCCAGCATGGTCGAACACCTGAAGGAACGCATCATCGGGCAAGATACGCCCGTGCTGGCGGTCAGCCGTGCGATCAAGACCGCGCGCGTCGGCTTGAAAGACCCGCGCCGCCCGATTGGGGCGTTCCTGTTCTTGGGGCCCACGGGCGTGGGTAAAAGTGAACTTGCCAAAGTGTTGGCGGAATTCATGTTCGGCAGCGAAGACGCCATGCTCGTGCTGGATATGAGCGAGTTCAAAGACGAAAGCAGCCTCAACCGCCTGATCGGGTCGCCTAGCGGTTATGTCGATAGCGAGGCGGGCGGTCAGTTGACCGAGCGCGTGCGCCAACAACCCTACATCATCGTGCTGTTCGATGAGGTCGAAAAGGCGCATCCGCGCGTTCTCGATATTCTGCTGCAAATGATTGAAGAAGGACGCCTGACTGACGGACGCGGCAACACCACGTCATTCAGCGAGACGGTGATCATCCTCACCAGCAACTTGGGCGCTTATCATCTCGCCGTGCCGGTGGTCGATGATCAGGTGCGCGAAGCAGCGATGGAAGAAGTGCGCGAATACTTCCGCCCGGAATTTCTCAATCGCTTGGACGAAGTGATCATGTTCAACGCGCTGTCGGGCGATGATCTGGCGCAGATTCTCAAGCTGATGCTGCGCGGCGAAACGCGCCTTGCCAATGAACGCGGCTTGGCGCTGACCTTCACCGATGCCGCACAAACATGGATGCTGGCGCAAAACGATGAGCCGGAATATGGCGCGCGTCCGTTGCGGCGCATCATTCGGCGCAGTGTGCGCGAACCGCTGGCGGACTTTCTGCTGCGCGCCAACCCGCCCGCTGGCACCGACGTGATTATCGACGCCGACGCCGACGGATTGCGCTTCTCAGCGGTGGTCGATGGCAAAGAGATCAGCGTGGGCGGGTGAACAAACGATATTTAGGGGGCGTTCCGACGGAAAGCCTACGCGAACA
>JBGSRB010000181.1:0-1984 GCA_041737735.1 Anaerolineae bacterium
GTGCTTTCGATGATGCTGAAGCGGTCTAATGGCATGGACTCCGTCCCCCCAATTCTTGCTGGCGATTAAAACGCTCGAATGGGGCGGACAAATAAAAACCGCCCGTGATCCGGGCGGTGTGAGGTCGCTGTGCTGGGTTCGCGCTGTCGTCAAGAAAGCGAAAACGCCCGGACGTTTCGTTCGAGTGGCTGCTTCTTGGACTTCAGGCTGAACATGGGCGCGAACATCATAACTCACATATTCTACAGACGCATTAAAATCAGTATAAAGTGCATCCTGCGCGCTGCCTAGCGATCAGATTGCACAAACTTATTTGGTGAAATCATCCAGATCGCGGCACAAATCCGCCGCCTGACCTAGCCCATGATCAGCCTACGATCACCTGACGGATGGCGAACAACGCCTTACAATAGAGGAAAGGTATCTGCATTAACCTGTATTGGAAGGACTAACTCATGTGGCGTAAAGCACTCTTATTCGCAGCACTGCTGCTGCTGATCAGCGCGGCGGTCGCTCAACCCGCACAAGCGCAAACGGTCAACACGACTTGGCGCGCCGAATTTTTCAACAACACCACGCTGACTGGCACGCCCGAATTCACGCGGCAAGACAGCAGCATCGCCTTCAACTGGGGAACGGGACAACCCGACTCGCGCATTGGCGCGGATAACTTTAGCGCGCGTTGGGCGACCGATGTGGCGCTGAACGCTGGCACGTATCGCGTGTTCGCGCTGGCGGACGACAACGTGCGCGTGACCTTTAACTTTGGCTTCCAGCCTGTGATCGACACGTTCGCCACCGGGCAGGTCGATGCGCTGGTCACAGGTGATTTCAGCGTCGGCGCTTCGGGAACCTATCACATTCAGATCGATTACCGCGAATTGACGGGACCCGCGTTCCTGTACGTGGCGATTGTCAATGTGGCGGCAGGCGGCGCGCCCCCGGCGGGCTTCCCCGGAACTGCTCCCATTGCCACTACGCTGGTGCCGACCACAGGCAGCGGTTGGACAGCGCAGTATTATGCCAACGCCAACTTGCTCGGTGATCCGACGGTGATCGTTGGCACTTCGTCGCCGTCGATCAATGTCGGCAGCGGCTCGCCCTTCACGTCGATTCCGGCGGATAACTTCTCGGCGCGCTTCAGCAGCGTGCAAAACCTGCCCAACGGCACGTATAACATCACGGTGCGCGCCGATGATGGCGTGCGCGTGTTCGTCAACGGCGTGCTGGTGATCAACCAGTGGCAGCTTGCCACCGGACAAACCTACAGTGTCAACGTAGCGCTGCCCGCTGGATCAAGTACGTTCGTCGTCGAATACTTCGAATCGTCGGGCGAAGCCTTCTTAGAGTACAGCTTCAGTCAGGTGGGCGGAACGGGTCAGCCTGTGCCGCAGCAGACCGCATCGCCGGCGGGCATCACCGCGACTGTGACCGCCTTCCGCTTGAACGTGCGGAACGCACCCGAAGTGTCCAACAACGTCATCACGCGCATCAGCCGTGGTGAAACTTACAGTGTGTTGGGGCGCAACGCTGCCAGCACGTGGTATCAGGTGGATGTGAACGGAACCCCCGGTTGGATCAGCGCGGGCTTTGTCAACATTGCGCCGGCGGGCGCCAACGTCCCGCTTGCGGGTGCTGAAGCTCCCGCGCAGACGCCCGGTGCTGCATCGGGCAATCAGGTGCAGGCGCGACCGTTTAATGTGGTCATCCGTCAGGGACCCGGCACGCAGTTCTCACGCATTGGGCTGCTGCCCGTGGGTCAGATCGCTGACGTGATCGGTCGCAACAGCAATAATACGTGGTGGCAGATCAACTATAACGGCTTGATCGGTTGGACGAGCGCACAGTTCGCCATCATCGCGCCCAATGCCAACACGGGCGGGATTCCGGTCACGCAGTAACGCATGATCAACGTCGGGACGCAGCGTGCTGTGTCCGCATGACCATGTTTGTTAGAACGAGGGGCGCATCCAACATGGATGCG
>JBGSRB010000215.1:0-2738 GCA_041737735.1 Anaerolineae bacterium
GCGCGTATGCACGCGCGCGCCGCCTAAATCCTCCGCGCTAACTTCTTCACCCGTCGCGGCTTTGACCAGCGGCGGACCCGCTAGAAAGATCGTTCCCGTGCCGTTGACGATGATCGTCTCATCGCTCATCGCCGGAACATACGCGCCGCCCGCCGTGCAACTGCCCATCACCGCGCTAATCTGCGGGATGCGCGCCGCGCTCATCTGCGCCTGATTGTAGAAGATGCGCCCGAAGTCGTCAGCATCGGGGAACACTTCATCTTGCAGCGGCAGGAACGCGCCGCCGCTGTCCACCAGATATACACACGGCAGATGATTTTCGAGCGCGATCTGCTGCGCGCGCAGATGCTTCTTGACTGTCAGCGGGAAATACGCGCCGCCCTTCACGGTCGCATCATTGGCGATGATCATGCACTCCACCCCGCCGATGCGCCCGATTCCGGTCACGATGCCCGCCGCAGGTGCATCGCCGTCGTATAATCCATGCGCGGCTAACGGCGCGATCTCCAAAAATGCCGACGCGGGATCGATCAGGCGGTCGATGCGGTCGCGCACAAACAGCTTACCCTGCTCACGCTGACGCGCCTGCGCCTGATCACCGCCACCCGCGCGCGCCTGCGCCAAGTGTTCACGCAGTGCTTGCACTAAAGCGCGATTATGGTCGGTGTTGCGCTGAAAATCGGCGCTGCTGCTGTCGATGCGCGTTTCGATAACATCCATAATTATTTTCTCGCTTTCAATCGTAGTATTGCTTGAAATTTTGACTCAGGATGATCATAATTGCCGTAGTAGATTAATTTAGGAGAAGGTTTATGCTGCCTAATCATGCCACACTCGCCAGCCGCAGGCGCTTTGAATTAGCGCAGCACATCGCCAATGCTTGTCCGCCGAAATTGGGCGAACTGATCGCCATCACGGGTTCGAGCGCGCGCGGTTATGCTCATGATACCAGTGATTTCGAGCTGAATTTCTGGACGAAAACCCTGCCCACCGAGTCCGAACGAGTGGTGTGGTTAGAGTCAATCGGCGCGCATGATCTGGCGGTCGAAGCCGCAGCGCACAAAGACGACTCGTATTGGCTGCAAGGCAGCATCGATGAGATCGCGTGTGAATTTGGTTGGCAGACGATCAGCACACTTGAGGCGTTCGTGCGCGATCTGCTGGCGGGCGCGAATGTCACTTCGCACGGGTTGCTCGTGGGGGAATTGATCACCAGCGCGATCCCGCTGCGCGACGATGGACGCTTGGAAGCGCTGCAAATCGCGCTGCGCGCATATCCCGATGCGACCCAACGCGCGGTGATCGGGACGGCGCTGGACATTCTGACCGCCGAGCCACTGACGGACGCGCAGCGCGCCGCCGCGATCAGCATCGCGTTTGCGGGCTTGCATTGCTGGCAGCCCAGCCCAAAAGCCGCGCGCACGCTGACCGATCAACTTGATCAGGAATGGCGCGCGCGCCTGATTAAGCTGCTCGATTAAAGTTGAAACAACAGCCGCGTCAGCACCGAGATGATCAGGAACACGATCAGCGGGCTGAAGTCGATCATGCCGGTTTGCGGCAGCAAATCGCGAATCGGCTTGAGGACTGGCTCGGTGATCTGGTAAATCCCGCGAATGATCGGGTTATCCCGATCGACCTGCGGAAACCACGTCAGCAGCACGCGCGCCAGCAAGACGACTTGAAACAGCACTAGAATCCAGTAGAAGATAATCATGTGTTACGTCCCTCTTTCTCCAAAGATCGCCCGACCTACGCGGATCAGCGTTGCGCCTGCTTCCAGCGCAACGGGATAATCGTCGGTCATACCCATGCTCAGGTCGGGCAAGTCAACCATTAAAGTTTCTGTCAATGCCGCGCGCAGCGCCGCTAAACCCTCGAACACGGGGCGCGCGTCGTCCATGTGATCGACGATGGGCGCCATCGTCATGAGTCCGCGCACGCGCACATTCGGCAGCGCGCAGATCGCTTGCACGTCACGCCACAGCGTTTCATAGACAGCAGTATCGCGTTCCCAATTGGCGGCGGCGAAACCCGCTTTGCTCGCCTCACCACTGATGTTGATCTCCAACAGCACATCGAGTGCGCGATCCGCGTGCGCCGCGTTGGACAGTTTTTCCGCCAGTTTCAGCGTATCAACTGAATGTACCACGTCGAACAGCGGCGGCACATCTTTCGCTTTGCGGCTTTGGATGTGTCCGACCATGTGCCACGTGATCGGCGCGTCGGTCAACTGTGCCACCTGCGGAATTTTGCCGTTCGATTCTTCTACGCGATTTTCGCCAAAATGTTGCACGCCCGCCTCAAGCGCTTGCAGCACATAAGCGGGCGGGTGCGTCTTGCTGACGGCGATCAGCGTCACACTCGACTCGGCGCGTCCGCTGCGCGCGCAGGCGGCGGCAATCTGTTCGCGCACGCGCGCGATGTTATCCGCGATGCTCATAAACAAATGACCGCGCCGAAGCGTCCGGTCTTACCACCTTCCGCGCGATGCGAGAAAAATTCGTCAGTGTGCGCGGCGGTCGAAATGCCCGCGATCTCGATGTGTTCGACGCCCGCACGTTCCAGATCGCGCCGATTCGCCGCCCACAGATCAAGATACGCCGTGCCATCATCGGAATCGCTCACGATTAAACCGTTAGCATCCCCAAAATAAGCGATCACCGCCGCGACGACTTCCGCACCCACTTGATAGGCGTCGCGCCCGATGCTGGGCCCCACTGCCGCGCGAATGTCGG
>JBGSRB010000248.1:0-8816 GCA_041737735.1 Anaerolineae bacterium
CGCTTCCACGCCAGCGGGCAAGCTAAAGCTGAAGCGCTGCGCCGCCAGCGCCAGCACCAACCGCGCTTCCATCAACGCGAAGGCGTTGCCGATGCACACACGCGCGCCGCCGCCAAACGGCAGATAGGCGAATTTCGGCAGTGATTTCTCGAAGTCGTTCGCCCACCGTTCAGGCTGGAAACGCTCAGGATCAGGGAAATAGGCGGCTTGATGGTGCATCACATAAGGCGAGATGAATACCACGGTATCTTTGGGAATGGTGTAACCGTCGATCTGCACATCGCTCAGCGCCACACGACCATTGAGAATCCACGCCGGGGGATACAGGCGCATCGCCTCTTTGATCACCATGTCGGTATATTTGAGCGCGGGCAAGTCCTCCATCGTGGGAACGCGCCCATGCAGCACCGCATCGACTTCAGCGCTCAACGCGGCTTGCGCCTCAGGATGCTTTGCCAGCAGATAAAACGCCCATGTCAGCGCGTTGGCGGTGGTTTCATGCCCCGCCGTGAACAGCGTGATCGCCTCATCACGCACTTGTTCATCGCTCATGCCGCTGCCGTCGGCATCATCCTGCGCCAGCAGCAGCATCGACAGCAGATCGCCGTGATCACGCCCCGATGCGCGCCGCGCGTCGATGATCGGCTTGAGCAGCCCGTCAATCACGCGCAGGGCAGCGGCGATGCGGCGGTTTTCCGGCACAGGCAGCCATTGAGGAAAAGCGAATCCGCGCTTATATTTTTCTTCGCTCAAGTGATTAATGGTTTCCACCGCCGCGGCGATGCGTTCGGCGTCGGCGCTGTCGTCGGCGTCGAACAAGGTTTTCAGCACAATGCGCCGCGTTACGTCGCTCATGGCGTGGTGTAGATCGAAGGTGCTGCCGCTGCGCCAGCCGTCAAGCATATCGACCGCAAACTGCGCCATGATGTCGGCGTAAGCGCTGATGCGCTTATGGTGAAAAGCAGGCTGCATCAGTTTGCGCTGATGCCGATGAAAATTCCCTTCCGAGATGAGCAGCCCTTGACCGAGAATCACTTCAAAAATGGCATGATCCAGCGATGCTTTGTGAAAATGATCCGCCTGCGCCACCAACACCTCATGAATGTAATCCGGGCGGTTGACCTGCACAACGTTGAACGCCAGAAAATTGTAATGGGCGATGTCGCCCAGTTCACGGGCAACGCGCGTGAGAAAAGCAAGCTGATCGCGGCGAAATTCCAGCAGTGTGCCGATCAGCGGCGGGGCTTGCAGATTAGGGATCGTTTTGGCATCGGGCATGGAACAGCATCCTTTGGTTGATTTTCACAACATTTTTCAACAGGCGAATATCTTAGATCATACGAAAATCAACACACAAGTCAATCGCACTGGGCAAACAGAAGCGTAATAAATTGACGCCTTTCCGACACTCTGTATGAGAAGATCATGCAAATTTGGTGATGCTTTACCTATCCAAGTGGCACTCTTTCGTCGATAATGATGAATATTGAGCCAATGACACCAACAGGTTGTAGGACACACACAGATCATGCGGAATTTCGTCTCACAAACCGTGCAAAGTATGCCGCCTTCGGGTATTCGCAAATATTTCGACATCGCCGCCACCATGGACAACGTGATCACGCTCGGCATCGGTGAACCCAACTTCACCACGCCCGCGCACATCACGCGGCAAGCGGTGGACTCGCTGGCGCACGGTCACACGGCGTATACGTCGAACGCGGGCATGATCGAACTGCGCCGCGCGATCAGCGGCTACATCGAGCGCTTGTACGGCTTGCACTATCGCCCTGAAGATCAGGTTTTGGTCACGGTGGGCGTCAGTGAGGCGTTATGGCTGGCGATGAAAGCCGTGCTTGATCACGGTGATGAGGTGCTGGTGGTGCAGCCCTGCTTTGTGGCGAATGCCGCCGCCGTCGAAATGGCGGGGGGCGTGCCGGTGATGGTCAATGCGTATGTCGAGAACGAGTTTCAGGTGACAGGCGCGGAACTCGAAGCCGCGATCACGCCGCGCACCAAAGCGATCCTGATCAGCTATCCCAATAACCCGACGGGCGCGATCCTGTCTGATGAACACTTGCGCGAAGTCGCCGCCGTCGCGGAAAAATACGATCTGGTGGTGATCAGCGACGAAATTTACGAGCGCTTGGTTTACAACGATGTCAAACACACGTGCTTTGCATCGCTGCCGAATATGTATGAGCGCACGATTGTCCTCAGCGGCATGAGCAAATCATTCGCCATGACCGGCTGGCGCATCGGTTATGTGACCGCCCCGCGCGAACTGCTGGCGGCGATGAGCAAACTGCATCAATACCTGATCATGAGCGCACCGACGATGGGACAAGTCGCGGCGGTTGAAGCGCTGTGCTACGGTGAGGACGACGTGATCACCATGCGCGCCGATTACGACAGCCGCCGCCGTCTGATCGTGGATGGCTTCAACAGCATGGGCTTGACCTGCTTCGAGCCGCGCGGCGCGTTCTATTCCTTCCCTAGCATTGCCATCACGGGGATGAGCGACGAAGAATTTTGCGAAACCCTGCTGCGCGAAGAACAAGTCGCGGTGGTGCCGGGCAGCGCGTTCGGCTCCAGCGGACGCGGATTCGTGCGCGCCAGCTACACCAACAGCTACGAGAACATCGAGCAGGCGCTCGAACGGATGCGACGGTTTATGCAGCGTCACGGGTAAGCGCTGGTATAATAGCCCTAGAATTTGAAACACGCCCAAGCCGCATCTTTATGCGGTTTGTCGTTTTTCACTACTAGGGATGATCCATGAGTGTATTTGATCAGACAGTAC
Source organism: Anaerolineae bacterium (assembly GCA_041737735.1). GTDB lineage: Bacteria > Chloroflexota > Anaerolineae > Aggregatilineales > Phototrophicaceae > Flexifilum. The sequence continues at coordinate 2,804 of JBGSRB010000248.1, forward strand.
CAGCGCCGCGCATCCTTGTGTCGATGGGCGATGTGCGCGTGCGGCGCGCGGTCACTGATGGGTTACAAGCCGCCCACATCCGCTTTGATGAAGTCGATGATGCCGACAGCGTGTATCAACTGACGGACAGCGGCAACTATGCTGCGCTGCTGCTCGATCAGGCGCTGGCTGGCGATGCAATGGCGCTGTGTCGTGACTTGCTCGGTATGCTGCCGACCTTGTTCGTCAGCAAGGATGCGCGCCTGCTCGATGCTGCCATTGACGCCGGCGCGTCTGAAGTTTTGCTGCATCCCTTCACCAACAGCGTGCTGCTGCGCCGCCTGCAAAATCTGCTGGCATTAAGCGAACATCAACGGCGCTGGCATGAGACTTTTCACCAAAATCAAGCCGCCAAACTGCTGATCAATCCGGTGACGGATCAGATTATCGACGTCAACGACGCCGCCTGCCGCCTGTATGAATATCGGCGCGATCAGATGCTCACGCTCACGATCAATGATCTCGACGCGACGGGCATCGACGACACTGCGCCGTTAGGCATTCCCACTTCGACGCTGTTCAACTTCCGCCATCGCACGTCCAGCGGCGAAGTGCGCGATGTTAAGTTGTTCGTCAACCCGATCAGTTATCAGGGCAGTCGGGCGCTGTACATGGTTGTGTCGGACATTAGCAAGCGCCGCCATGCCGAAGCCGCTGAAGCCGACCAGCGCACGCTTGCCGAAGCTCTGCGCGCCACCGCCAGCGCCATCACCAGCACGCTCGAACTGAACGAAGTGCTGGATCGCATTCTCGAACAGGTCAACAATGTGGTGCCAAGTTACAGCGCCAACATCATGCTGATCGAAGCGGGTGAAGCGCGCGTGGTGCGGTCGCGCGGGTATCCCAACGAGATCGGTACAGCCGTTGCACGCTTCAGCTTGCCCGTTGCCACCACGCCCACCCTGCGCTGGATGAGCGAGAACCGCCGCGCGCTGGTAATCCCTGACATCACCCGTTCCGACCTATGGACATCGACTCAACTTTTCGACTGGATGAAAAGTTATGTCGGCGCGCCCATTCGCATCGGCAATTACGTGATCGGCTTTCTCAATCTCGATAACGACGGCGTCCAGCGCTTCAACCAGAACGACGCCGATTATCTGCAAGCCTTTGCCGATCAAGCGGCGATTGCCATTCGCAACGCCCGCCTTTACACGCGCGTGCAGCGCCAAGCCGCCGAACTTGAAGACCGTGTGAGCGAACGCACCGCCGAACTCGAAAGCGAACGCAGCCAACTGCGCGCCATCATCGATGGCATGTCGGAAGGCGTCGCCTACATCGAATTTAGCAACGAAAGCGTGATCACGCATTACATCAACCGCGCCATGGAGCAGATCACGGAGTTCACCGCCGAAGAATGGATCGAGCAGTCGTTCGGGCTGCTGCGCCCTGAAAACATGAACAACGAGCAATATGCGCTGCTGCTGCAAAGCGCCTTTGAACAGATCAATCTGAGGCAGTCGTTTCATATCGAAGGCGTTATGCTGCGGAAAAATGGCGGCGCGTTCAATGCCGCGATCACCATCAACGGCGTGTTCACAGCCGAAGATGATCTCGTGGGCGCGGTGGCGGTGCTGCGTGATGTGACGCAGGAAAAAGCGCTCGAAGCGCAAAAAACTTATTTCGTGGCGCACGCTTCGCATGAGTTACGCACGCCGATCACCAACTTGAAAACGCGCTTATACCTGATGCGCCGTCAGCCGGATCGCATTGATGAGCATTTGCGCGTGCTGGAACACGTGACCGACCGCATGAAATGGTTGGTGGATGACCTGCTCAATTATTCGCGCTTAGAACGCGGCGCGGTGCATTTCGAGTTCAACGTGATCGCGCTCGACAGCATGATCAGCGAGATCGTCGCCGTGCAGCTTCCCGAAGCTGAGCGCAAGCAGCAGCGTTTGAGCTGCGAACTGCCCGCTATGACGGTGTTCGTGCGTGCCGATGCGCCGCGCTTGGCACAGGTGATCACCAATTTGTTGAGCAACGCGATCAACTACACGCCGCACAACGGTACGATCAACGTGCGCCTGACGGTCACGGAGCAGAGTAATCGCGCTTACGCGCAAGTCGAAGTGCAAGATAACGGCGTCGGCATCGCGGCGGAACATCTTGTCCACATTTTCGAGCCGTTCTACCGCGTGATCAGCACGGTGGAAGGCACGGGCTTGGGCTTGAGCATCGCGCGCTCGATCATCGAAGCGCATGATGGCACACTCAGCGTGATCAGCGAGCCGAATGTGGGCAGCACATTCCGCTTTTATCTGCCGCTGGCGAACGAGCCTGATCAGTCCCGACGATGATCCTACATAATTTCGCGCGCCTGCTTGTGAGCGTGTTTATGATCATGCTGATCATCGTCGTGTTGATGCGCGCTGTCCTCTATGACGACGGTGGCTTGCCCGATCTGCTCTTTCCGTCTGAGTGTGAAATGCCGTGCTTTCTGGGCATTCGTCCCGGCGTGACCACGCGGGATGAGGCGATAGCAATTTTGGAGTCACATGAGTGGATAGGAGAAGTCACCGTAAATGAACGTGAAATTTTCGCTAGATGGAACAATGTTCTATGGGGGACCACATTTAATCCCAATACATCCGGGGGATTACATTTCACGATCATAAACAATTTAGTCGCTATAATCACTTATAGTATTCCTGTCAAGATCGTAGACTTACTGATTAACTTGCGATCGCCTTCTTTTGTTGTCTATAATTATGTTACTTTTAATGGTATTAATATTTATTCCGTTGAAATTTATTATGACTCACTTCGCTCGCTAATGCGAATTGTAAGCGATTGCCCAACGACTCCCAATCCATTGTATGCAGCAGATGTTCTTATCACCATGCGATTTGCTCTCCTGAATGAAGGCGATTTTAGAGGCTACGAGCACGGATATGATGGATTTAAAATTATCAACCATTGGTGCAGAAACAACTAAATGTGTGGCATAGCCGGACTTTACGATCTCACGGGGCGCGGACGCACCTCCATCGCGGATGTCCACGCCATGTGCGCCGCCATTCAGCATCGCGGTCCCGACGGCGAAGGCATTTACGCGCCGAGCGCCCACCCTGATCTCGCCTTCGGCATGCGCCGCCTCTCGATCATCGACGTGGACGGCAGCGATCAACCGCTGTACAACGAAGATCGCACGCTGGCGCTGGTGTTCAACGGCGAAATTTACAACTATCGCGAACTGCAAAAGACGCTGATCGCGCAGGGACACACCCTCCGCACGCGCGGCGATGGCGAGACGATCCTTCACCTGTATGAGCAGCACGGACTCGACCTGTTCAATCATCTGCGCGGGATGTACGCCTTCGCCCTGTGGGACGCCAACGCCGCGCGCTTGGTGCTGGCGGTCGATCATATCGGCATGAAGCCGCTCTATCTGTGTCAGCATGATGGTTTGCTGCGTTTCGCCAGCGAAGTGAAGGCGCTGTTTGCCGATGCCAGCGTGCCGCGCGCCTTAAATCTCGACGCGCTCGATACTTATCTCACGTTCGGCTACATGATCGGCGCGGATACGTTGTTTGGCGGTGTCACCCGGCTGATGCCCGGTCACGCGCTGATCGCGGAAGGCGGCAATTTGCGCCTGCACGAGTTCTACCGCTTCGGCGCGGATCGCATCGGCACGATTGGCACGCGCGATTACGTGCCAGATGACGTAATCATCGAGTCGGCGCGTGAAAAACTCGCGGAGTCGGTGCGCTTGCATCTCCGCAGCGATGTGCCATTGGGCTTGTTCCTGTCGGGCGGCGTCGATTCGGCGGCGATGCTAGCGCACATGGCGCAGAATCAAACCGAGATTAAAACGTTCACCGTCGGCTATGCCATGTCATCGCCCGACAACGAACTGGAGCAGGCGCGGCGGATCGCGGCGCACTTCGGCGCGGATCATCATGAGCGCGTGATTACAGCCGAGGATTGGTGGCGCGGCTTCGAGTCGTACATTCATCATCACGACGAACCGAACGCGAATCCGTCGGCGGTATCGCTGCTGCTGCTCAGCGCAATGACAGCGGAACACGTCAAAGTTGTGCTGACCGGCTTGGGCGGCGATGAATTGTTCGGCGGCTATCCACATCATCACAATCTGGCGTGGATCATCGAAGCGCAAAACTCGCTGATCGGGCGCGCACTGCGTCCGTTGCAAGGCGCGTTCGGCGCGCTTGAGCCGTTCTATCCGGCGTTCAAGCGCTGGCGTTATCTGGGCGCGCTGCCGACCTATCTGCCCAAATATCGCCATGCGCTGCTGCCGCGTGCGGCGGGTTTGCGCCGCGCGCATTCCTTTGATGGCTTGGTGTGGACGGACTCATTACGCGATCATCTGTACGCCGAACCGCTTATGACCGCGTGGACGCGCAGCCAGCATAAAGAACGCGCCTATGACGCGATTCTCGCGCGTTCGCTGCGCGGCAACGCCAGCAACACGGCGCAAGCGCTGGTGATTAACACGTGGTTGCACGGGAATGCGCTGCTCAACTGCGACAAAGTGACGATGGCGCACTCGCTTGAGGCGCGCGTACCGTTCTTCGATCCGACGCTGCTGGCGTTCGCCGCCGAAACGCCGCCCGATCTGCGGATGCGCTCGAACAAGTACATTCTGCGCGAGGCGCTGCGTCCCCTGCTGCCCGAATGGGCGCTCGAACGCCCCAAGCAGCCGTTCCAAACGCCGATCCGCGACTGGTTCGCGGGTGCTTTACGCACGCGCATCGAAGATCGCCTGCTCGATGAAGGCGCGTTCATTCGTCCGTATTTTGAGCGCGCGCCGCTGGAAAAACTGCTGCGCCGCCATTTCAGCGGGCGCGCGCCGCAGGTCGAAATCGTGTTCCGCCTGCTGACGCTGGAATTATGGGGACAACATTTCCTGCGCGCTTAGTCGATCTGCACGCGCACGCCGCCCACCAGCGGCGCTAACCGGTTATACAGCCACGCGATCACCAGTCCCCCACCAAACCCACCCGCGAAGCTGAACACAATGCCCAACAGATAATTGACCAGCGCTATCAACACGGGCATTGCCTCCGGCACGCCCACCGAGTAATAAATCGGGAATGTGGGCAAACTGCCGAAAAACGCAAAGGTGATAAACCGGATCAACCCGATCACGCTGAAGATCACAGCATACACGGCGGCAACCGTGATGCCCGCTGAATAGGCGTCGATATGGCGAATCGTGCGCATGATTTTGCCCTCTCATCCTCTACCCGTCGCGCTTGCATCATGCTTTATACGCACAATCTCCCCCACACGGTTCAGTTGACGCGCGCGCACACTCGGTCTAAGATCAGACAAAGCTCGAAATTGGGTTGTTAGGATAAACACAATGCAACCGGAGTATCGTTATCTCGATGGTGAAGCCGAACGACGCATTTTAGTGCGTGACATGCGCGCCGTGCGCCAACTTGCCGCGCAGATCGCGGGCGACATCCCTGCGGATCGGCATTACGAACCCCGTTATCACGGGTGGTCGCTGGCGGCGCTGCTGGCACATTTGCACACGGTCGATGCTTATGGCTTATGGATCATTCGTTTCGCGTTGATCGGCTTCAGCGTGCCGCTATCGATGAGCATGATCAACCGCTTTAATGACCTGACCGCAGGTGTTTATCGCCGTCGTGTGGTTGCCACCACGTTAAGCGGCATCGACAAGAATGCTGACAAAATTGCTGATTTCATTATGACCGTTCCCATGGAGCGCTTCTCCAAGCAGGTCTATCACCCACCGAGCGCGGGTTTTCTGACCGTTGAGAAAGCGTTGCAACAGTATTTTCTGTTCCACTGGCAGGAACATCTCGACACCGTGCGCGCCGTCGAAGGCATCTCGTATCAGCCGCCGACGCGCAGCGCCGAAGAATAGCCGCCGATCATGCGCGTGATTTTGCAGCGGGTGACGCGCGGCAGCGTCACAGTTGAGGGCGAGATCGTCGGGCGCGTCGGGCGCGGTTTTGTGGCGCTGGTCGGCGTGACG
>JBGSRB010000250.1:0-2559 GCA_041737735.1 Anaerolineae bacterium
TCGACATCTTCTTGCAGCGCCGCTTCCGCGATCATTTCCGGCGTTTGGCGCAAACCCGTATAGATGACTTCCATGCCCGCATCGCGCAGCGCGCGCGCGATCACCTTCGCACCGCGATCATGCCCATCTAACCCGGGTTTAGCGATCAAAACGCGAATTGCCTGCCGTTCGCCCATGATGACGTGTCCTTTACTCGCTCGTCACGCAGAAAGTGCTGACTGTTTTACCTGTAAAGTATAACATGCGCGCGCACGTTCACATTGTTCGAGTGTCATGCTCATGGGGTGATGGGTTTCATTCTGTGCGGATGCGGGCGCTTACAACTGGGGGATATTGGGGGCAGCGCTGCGTATTGCGCGCCATTGCGCGCACCGCAGCACCGCCCCCTACAAGTTTAGCGACTAATCCCCGCTTTGGGATGTGGGTTCGGAGACATAGCTGTTGCGTTCCGTGCCGACGATGTCCAGCACGCGCTGGCGATCCACGATCTCGTTGGCGATCAATTCTTCCGCCAGCATATCGAGCTTATCGCGGTTCGCGCGCAGCAGCGTCAACGTTTGCTCGTAAGCATCTTGCACCAGCTTCTGAACTTCAATGTCGATCTTGGAAGCGGTTTCTTCGCTGTAATGGCGACCGGTTGCCATTGAGTAACCGAGAAACGGCTGGCGCTCGTCATCGCCATAATTGATGGGGCCCAAGTCGCTCATGCCGAGCTGCGCCACCATCTGCCGCGCGATCTGCGTCACTTGGCGCAGGTCACTGGATGCGCCGCTGGTCACATCGCTGATCACAATTTCTTCCGCGGCGCGCCCGCCCAAGCCAACCATCATGCGCCCAAACAGATACTGCCGCGAATACAGACGGCGATCATCGTCGGGTTGGAAGGCGGTCACACCGCCCGCTTGCCCACGCGGGACAATCGTCACTTTATAGACCGGATCAGCGCCGGGTGTGAGCGCAGCGACCAGCGCATGACCGCCTTCATGATACGCCGTGACGCGGCGCTCATAGTCGTTCGACAGCGGCGGCGCTTGCGTGCCTAACACAATGCGCTCGAACGCATCGGAAAAATCGCTGTTATTGATGCGCTTGCGATTCTTGCGCGCGGCGGTCAGCGCAGCTTCGTTGGCAAGGTTAGCAATATCCGCGCCGCTGAAGCCGACCGTCACTTTCGACAAACCCTCAAGATCGACATCATCGCCCATCGGTTTACCGCGCACATGCACATCCAGAATCGCGCGGCGTCCGCTGCGGTCGGGCAGGGCAACCGTCACTTGACGGTCGAAGCGACCGGGACGCAGCAGCGCCGGATCAAGCACGTCGGGGCGGTTGGTCGCCGCTAACACGATCACGCTTTCAGTTTGATCAAAGCCGTCCATCTCAGCGAGCATCTGGTTGAGTGTTTGCTCGCGCTCGTCGTTGCCACCACCCATACCCGCGCCACGCTGCCGACCGACCGCGTCAATCTCGTCGATGAACACAATCGCGGGCGCGGCGGCTTTCGCCTTGTTGAACAGATCGCGCACGCGGCTTGCGCCCACGCCGACGAACATCTCGACAAATTCCGATGCAGCGATGCTGAAATACGGCACGCTGGCTTCACCTGCCACCGCGCGCGCCAGCAGCGTCTTACCCGTTCCGGGAGGACCCACCAGCAGCACACCGCGCGGAATGCGTGCGCCGAGTGCAATGTATTTATCCGGCTCGCGCAGGAAATCAACGATCTCGACCAATTCGCTCTTGGCGGCTTCTTGTCCTGCCACATCGCGGAAGGTCACTTTAGGTTTTTCGGGATCATACTGGCGTGCTTGCGTGCGTCCAAACCCGAATACGCCGCCCATCTGCCGCTGCGCGCGCCGCGACGACCAGATCAGGAAGCCGACGAACAGCAGCAAGGGTCCCCACGTGAACAAAAATTGCAGGATCGGGTTCGGCGGCGTTTGCTCACCATCGTAGACGACGTTGTTAGCATCGAGGAGCGCGATCAATTCGCTGTCAGGCACGGGCAGCAGCGTGGTGCGGAAACTTTCCGCCGTGCGCTGCTGCACCCCCTGTTCCAGCAGGGGCGATCCGGCGGGTGGGTACGCCACCGGACGATTAAACGTGCCGCGGGCGCGCGCTTCATTTAGCACGACGACGCCCACATTCCCGCCTTCGACCTGTTCGCGGAAGAACGAATAGGGAATCTCGATCACGGTGCCGCTGGTGCTAACGCTGCTCATCATGTCGGGTAAGCGCAGCAGACTCCACAACAGCAGCACGCCCAGAAACACCAGCCATGTCCAGCTTGGCAGGCGAAACTGCGGTTGATTATCGTTGTTGTCGCCGCCCGATTTTTTGTCGGGTTTGTTATTCGGGTTTGGTGGTGGAAACATGCCCATCCCTTTATGTCAACGGTAATGATGTTGTTTAGTGTACCCGCATCGCATTAGATTGATGTAAATATTTCCTTGAGGGCAGGATAGAGTGCGCCGTAGCGCGTATACGGTTGATCATACGCCGCGCGCGCCGAACTTGGCGCGGTCGGCTCGCTCGTGCGGATGGTTGCCGCGCACGCCG
>JBGSRB010000295.1:0-8925 GCA_041737735.1 Anaerolineae bacterium
GCGCTTGCCCAACGCATACAGTATGGGGATGCCCAGTGTATTCAGCAGCGCGGGCAGCAACCGCGCGACCAGTTCACCATCGCCGACCATGAGCGCCCACGCGCGAAACAGCGCATACGCCAGCGGCGGCTGTGGATCAACCGTGGCGATGTTCGCCAGTGTGTGCGCTAATGGTTCACGCATCCAGTGGATGACGGTAAAGGCTTCATCGCCGCGCAACGATGGCGTATTGATTTGGTAGAGCCGCAGCGCCAGACCGCATAGGGTGAGCGCGGCGACGATCCACAGGGTAGTTCGGGTTGTCATGCGCGATCGGGAAGCGTCGCCGCCTCGAATGCTGCGATCTGATCGGCTGAAAGCACATCGCCTTTGTTCGGGTTGCTGTAATCGCGCAGCACATCTTTGAGCAGCGGTTTTTGTTTACCCATCGGATAGACCACGGGAACGGGTGTCTCGCCTTCGATGGTGAACTCAGCGCGCGGATCGATGAACACAACCAGCGGATGCACTTCGACATCCGGAGCAATAGACTGTAGTTGCTCTTGAAGGTACAAGGCGGCGCGGCGAGCGTCGAGCGTGGGATTGCCCAGGAAGTCGAAGCGCAGCAAGCCAAGCAAGCGTCCGATGAACGACTGCTCGCGCTTCCAGCGTTCGCCGCTGACGCTAAAGCGTCCGTCTTGATAGCGCGTGATGATGGCGAACACCCCATTGGGGGCGATCAGCACATGGCGCGCGGGAAAGTGATAGTAGCTGTACAGCACGGCGCGGCTGCTGATGCCCTTGAGTCCTTCTTTGATGACCACCTCAGGGCGCGGCTGGCGCACCCATAGGTTGGTCATGCGCACCGAGACGATGGTCGAAATGAACGCGGCAGGCAGCACCAGCGCTTGTAAGAGCGTCACGAGCAGAATGTTATCTTCATTCAGCATCTCGGCTTGCTGATTGATAACGATCAAGCCGAGGATCAACACGCCGAATGTGCCGAAGAACAAATACTGCGCGAGCTGGCGATTACGGCGGATCAGGCGTTGGTTGGTTTCGACGCGCATTAGCACACACCTGCCTTCACGAATTGGACTGGTCGCTCACGAGCGGTCAGCGCACGAAATAAGAGAGATTGCCGGCGAAGCGCACATCCGCACACACAAGATCGCCCACACGTACGGAGGGCAGAATTTGCCACGCACGCGGCGCGCCATAGGCGACACCGATCACTGCGCGATCGATATCGGCAGCATCGGGACGGATACAATGGGTTATCCGCACGTCAAAGCGATTGGCAAGCACCCCATTATCTTTGAAGCCGGTGATGTCGTACAGATCGCCGCCGCGGATATAACCACCCGGCGCGGCGGGACTTTGCCAGAAAGGAACGACCTGACAGTGAAGGTTGATGCGATCACCATAGCTGATCTGCTCATCAGCGGTATCCCACAGCGCGCTTGGGCAGTTGGGATAGGTTTGCATGGCACTGGCATCGACCGTGGTTACAGTCGGCGTAATCACGCCCGTTGTTCCACCCGCACCCGTGATCTCAGCGGTGATGCGCGCCTTGCCATTCATGTTGATGTTGACGGGCGCGCTGCCATCGGAGGGCCCGAACACGGCTGCTGAGGACAAGTTGGCGAGGTCAAAGGTGGCGTCCGGCGTCCATGCCCAATAAGTCAGAACCGATGTGCCTGATGTATCGGCAGAGAACACAAAGCCAACGGGCAGATAGAAGCCGATCCAGCCGACGGGTTGATTAACCGTCACCGGGGTGTCGAGCGTCACCGTGAAGGTTCCGGCGTTATTGATGGTCACTTGCTGGCGACGGGCAAGCGTGGCGTTCAGCGGCGATCCGCCATCGGCATCCTCATAGATGACGACTTCGACGGTCGCGCCGGGAACGGGCGTTTGCACTACGATGCTCACGCGGTCGATGACGGCGGGGCGGGCGATGCCGAGTGAGTTCAGGTCGAAGCCGTTCATCACCAGCGTGGATTCGCCCGAAATGAAGAAAGGCGCGTTGCCTGCTCCCGTATTCACGGACAGCACTTGTTCCCCTGCGGTTGCCGCGCTCGTGCCAGTTAGTAGCAATATCACGATCAGTAATTTTCGTAGCATGAAACTCTCTCCTGCCATGTCTCTTGGCGTGCGGTATTGTAGAGTCTTGTGCTGTGAAGCGCAAGCACAAGCAGGTTTTTGCGCTTTAACCGCTGCACGATGCTGGTATAATCACGCGGCAACGGGCTAGTTGAGATGATGGTGAAGGCGGATGGAAGAATTTGCGCTGCTGGCTTTGTTCATGGCGTTGGCGTTAGGCGCGTATTGGTCTTTAGTGGTGTTTCCACGCCAGCGCGAGTTTCAAAAGCAGCAGAAGTATGTGAACACGCTCAATATGGGCGATGAAATGATCACCTACGGCGGGATCATCGGGCGCGTGGTTGCCCTTGAGATGGAATTGGGCGTCGCGCATGTCGAGATCGCGCCCAATGTGGTTATCCGCGTGGTGGCAGCGTCGCTGATTCGCCCGTATGATCCTGAAGAACTCGCCAAAAGCGTGCGGATGGCGGGCGGTGCGCCTGATAGCGCGCCCACAGATGAACCAGTGTAATTTGTATTCGCTTGCGGAGCGGGTTGCGCTTCGTGTTGTTGTGAAGGGCTGACAGACGGAATATGAGCCGCCATAGGCTGTGGCTAATTGTGATTATTCTCCTCACGCTGTTCTCGGCGTGGGTGGCGCTGCCGGAGACGACGGGCATCCAGCTTGATACGGATGGCGACGACGTGGCGGATGTTGGCTTCGACGTGAGTTTGAGTCTCGGCTTGGATTTAGTGGGCGGCTTGCGTGTGCTGCTCGAAGCGGAACTGCCGCCTGGCAGTTATACCATTGAAGATTTACGCCAAACGGCAAACAACGTCGGTCGGCGCATTAACGCGCTCGGCTTATCCGAGCCGACGGTGCAAGTGCAGGGCGGCAGCCGGATTCTGGTGGAATTACCCGGCGAGACTGACCGCGAAGCAGCGATCAACACCATTCAGCAGACAGCACAGCTTGAATTTGTCGATTTCGCGGGCTTAGCGGGTCGCCGCACTGAATTTGATGATCAACAAATTTTGACCACCCAGCAAGTGTTGATCAATCAGCAGCGCGAAGTGCCAAATGTGGGTTTGACGAATCCGTTCACGGGGCAGCCATTTCAAACCGTCATGACGGGCGCGGGGTTGCAATCGGCGGCGGCGGCGTTTGAGCCGGGCGCGGGCTGGATCATCCAATTTCAACTGACGCCGGAAGGTGGGCAAGTTTTTGGTCCTTATACAGCCGCGAATGTCGGGCAGCCGATGGCGATCGTGCTGGATGGCATGGTGGTGTCCGCGCCGACGATCAACGCGCGCTTGGATACAGGCGGCATTATCGAAGGCGGCTTCACGGAACAAGAGGCGCGCTTGCTGGCACTGCAACTGCGTTCCGGCGCACTCCCAATTCCGCTGAGCGTGGAAAGCGTCGAATCGGTGGGTGCAACTTTGGGGCAGGAGTCGGTCAATTTGAGCGTGCGCGCGGGCGTAATCGGCGTGATTGTGGTGCTGCTGTTCATGGGCATTTATTATCGTGTGCCGGGCATCGCCGCCGATCTCGCGCTGGTGGTGTTTATCCTGCTGAATATCGCCGTGTTTAAGCTCATTCCGGTGACGCTGACACTGCCGGCGATCACGGGTTTCCTGATCGGCATTGGTACGGCGGTGGATGGCAACATCCTCATCTTTGAGCGCATCAAAGAGGAACTGCGTTCCGGCAAGCCCTTAACCGAAGCGCTCGATTCAGGTTTCGAGCGTGCGTGGCAGTCGATCCGCGACTCGAACACGTCAACGATCATCATCTGCGCGATTTTATTCTTCTTCGGACAAACACCGGGTGCCAGTATCGTAGCGGGTTTTGCGGTCACGTTGGCGATTGGCTTGGTGTTGAACCTGTTCACCGCCGTGATCGTGACGCGAACACTGCTGAGCTTATTCGTCGAAGTGCTGCACAAGCCGCTGACCCAGCGCGCTTGGCTGTTAGGAGCCTAAACGATGTTCAATCTGGTGCAGCGGCGGCGCTGGTTCTTCATTTTCTCATCCATGATCATCGTGCCGGGCGTGCTGATCATGCTGTATTCGCTGGTGACGACGGGCGCGCTGTTCCGTTTGGGGAATGATTTCGTCGGCGGCAGCATTTACGATCTGCGCTTCACCGCTGACGGCATTACCGAAAGCGTGCTGCGTGACGTTTACGAAGCGGCGGGCAACGACAATGTCACCATTCAGCGCATCGGTGTGGTTGAAGATTATCGCTGGTCGGTGCGCGCGAATTTTCAAGATACGACGACGACTGAAGGCATCATCAATGCGTTGGATGCGCGCGTGCCGTTGGATCGGGACAGTCTCCGCATCGAGCAAGTCTCGGAAACCGTCGGGCGCGAAGTGACGCAGGCGGCATTTCTGGCGGTGCTGCTGTCCGCGTTGGTCGTGACCGTTTTCATCGTGATCGCGTTTCGGCGCGTGCCGGATGCGCTGCGTTATGGCATCTGTGCGATTGCCGCCATGAGCCATGATGTGCTGGTCGTATGCGGCGTGATGTCGTTGGCGGGCTTGCTGTTCGGTTGGGAAGTGGACGCGCTGTTCCTCACGGCGGTGCTGACCGTGGTCGGCTTCTCGGTGCAGGATACGATTGTGTTGTTCGACCGCATCCGCGAGAACATCCCCAAGCATCTGGGCGAACCGTATGATGTGATCGTCAACCGCAGCATTCTGGAGACGATACATCGCTCGCTGGCGACGCAGCTCAATGCGTTCTTTATCATGATTGCGATTTTGCTCTTCGGCGGCGAGTCGATTAAGCAGTTCATCGCTGTGTTGTTCATTGGCTTGATCAGCGGGACGTATTCCTCAATTTTTATCGCCGTGCCGCTGTTGGTAGCGTGGGAAAAAGATGAACTGCCGCTGCTGCGCGGCTATCGTCCGTCGGCGGCGGTTACGGAAGGCTAGCGGGATGCGCGCATTGGTGTTCGACGGTTCGCTGAGTTTCGTTGCTGATTATCCCGATCCAACGCCTGCGCCTGATCAAGCGCTGCTCAAGATTCGCCAAGCGGGTGTGTGTAACACCGATCTTGAACTGGTGGCGGGTTACATGAACTTTCGCGGCGTGTTGGGGCATGAATTCGTCGCGGAAGTGGTAGCCGGACGACCTGAATGGTTGGGGCAGCGCGTGGTGGGCGAGATCAATGTGGCGTATGGCACGTGCGATCTGTGTGCGCGTGGGATTCCGAGTCAGTGTCGGCAGCGCACGACCGTCGGCATTGATCGGCATGATGGCGCGTTCGCGGATTATCTGGCGCTGAGTTATGCGAATCTCTATCGCGTGCCGGATACGGTCAGCGACGCGCAAGCCGTCTTTGTCGAACCGCTGGCGGCGGCGCTGCAATGCTTGGAAGCGGTTCACATACAACCGCGCGACCGCGTGATCGTGATCGGCGCGGGTAAGCTCGGTCTGCTGTGCGCGCAGGTGGCGCGTCTCACCGGTGCGGATGTCAGTGTCGTGGTGCGGCGTGAAGCGCCCGCGCGCTTACTCAAGCAGTGGGGCATTCCGGCGGTCGATTTAGCCGATCTGCCGCTCCAAGCTGCCAATGTTGTGATCGACTGCACGGGCAATGCCGAAGGGTTCGCGTCGGCGCTCGATCTGGTGGAGCCGCGCGGCACACTTATCCTCAAAAGCACGTATACGGGTATTCCGCAAGCGGACTTAACGCGCGTTGTGATCAACGAGGTGCGCGTGATCGGCAGTCGGTGCGGACCCTTTGAATCGGCGTTGAGGGTGCTGGCGGCAGGTTTGGTGGATGTTGAGTCGTTAATCGCTGCTGAATATTCGTTGGATGATGGGGTGCGCGCCTTAGATCACGCCGCGCAAGCGGGCATGTTGAAAGTGTTGATCAAGCCGTGAGGTTATTCAACGATTGGCAACGTGAAAGCGAAAGTTGAACCGATGCCGAGTTCGCTTTCCACCCAGATTTGCCCGTTATGCGCCTCAATAATGCGCTTGGCGATGGCTAAACCCAAGCCTGTGCCTTGTACGCTGTCAGCGGTGTGCGCCACGCGATAAAACTTGGTGAACATCTGCTTTTGATCGTCGCGCGCGATGCCGTACCCTGTATCGCGCACGCTGATCTCGACGAAGGCGTCGCCCAGTCGATAAGTCGTGCGCGCGCGCACATGGATAGCGCCCTGATCGCGGTTGTACTTCACGGAATTGGTCAGCAGGTTGAGCAGCACCTGCTTGATCTTGCCGCGATCCGCTTCGACGTTGAGCGCCGTGAGTTCCGTATCGATGGTGATCGCCCGTGCTTCGGCTTGTGATTCCACAATCTGCACGCACTCCGACACCAGTCGATCCACCGGGAAGCGCTCGATGTTCAGGCGCATTCGCCCTGACTCTAAGCGGGCGAGATCGAGAAAATCGCTCGTCATGTGCGTGAGGCGATCGGTTTCCTCCTGGATCATCGAGATGATCTCGCCGCGCCGCTCGTTCGAGAGGTTGTCGCGTTGCAGCAGCTTGGCACTGGTCTTGAGCGCAGCCAGCGGTTGGCGCAGCTCATGCACCATTTCCGCCATGAAGTCGCTTTGTTGAAACAAACGCGCGTTCTCGATGGCGATCGCTGCCTGCACCGCGAGAATATTCATGATCTTGATGTCGTCGTCGTTGTAGCGCGCGCCGTTGCGCTTGTTGACCGCTTCGAGCGCGCCGATCACTTTTTTGTGCGTTCGCAGCGGCACGGCTAACAGGTTGCGCGTTTCAAACTCGATGATATCGTCCACCGACTTAAAGAAGCTCGGTTCGTTGCGTACATCCTGAATCACGCGGGCTTCACCATGCGTCACCACCCAACCGGCGATGCTACCTTCAATCGGCACGATGATGGTTTCCATCTCGTTTTGATCCATGTTGGCGGCATGTTCAAAGCGCAGTTCGCCCGTCGCCGGATCAAGCAGCAGCAGCGACGCGGACTCGCTGTCGGTCAGTTCGGTGGCGGCGGCGATGATGCGCTGCAACAGCGCCAGATGATCGAGCGTTGAGGTCAACTGCTGGCTGATCTCGATGATGCGCTGATAACGCGCCAGTAATTGCTCGTAAGAAGCATTGGTTGAGGTTGACATTGAGCCTAAACCGTAGACGTGATCGGTAAATGCGCGAGGATGGCGGGCAGCGTAACAGCAGCATCGGCAGGGACGACGACCGCCGCCTGATCGTCGTAATCCGTCGGCGTCAGGTTGATGATGATCAGCTTAGCGCCGGCGCGCCGCGCCAAGTTCGGTAGTTCGCTAGCGGGCGCGACCTCAAGCGACGACCCGATGATGAGCATGAGATCACAGGTGCGCGCCGCCTCACGCGCGGCTTCAAACGCTTGATAGGGCAGTTGTTCCCCGAATAACACGACATTCGGCTTGACGACGCCGCCACATGCCGGACAGCGTGGTGCTTGCCGATCCGTCATGAACTGCGGAATGATGTCAGCCGCCGCGAACACGCGATAGCAGCCGATGCACGTTCCTTCGCGGAAATGTCCGTGTAATTCATGCACGGTTTGGCTACCCGCGCGCGTATGCAGATCATCAATATTCTGCGTGATCACAGCGTGCAGTTTGCCGTGTGCTTCCAGTGCCGCCAGTGCATGGTGCGCGGCGTTGGGCTGCGCGTTGAGTATGAGCGTCAGCAGGGGATAGACCCAATCGAAGAACGCCTGCGGGTTGGCGCGAAAACCGTAAATGCTGGCGACTTCAATCGGATTGACCGAATCCCATAGACCACTGGCAGGGCTGCGGAAATCCGGGATGCCCGACGGCGTGCTTGTGCCTGCGCCCGTAAAGGCGACCACGCGCTGCGCTGTTTTGAGCAGTTGCGCCGCCGCACCGATGGCATTTTCAACGGTCATGAGTTTAGTTCGACTCGCCAGTGGCGAACATGCGCGCACGGGTATACAGTTCTTCCGCCAGTTTCAGCATTTGGCTGGACGCAATCGCCGTTGGTTGGAACATTACAACTGGCACATTGGCTTGCAGCGCCTGTGTAACCAATTCTGACGCCAGCGAGATCGTCGCGCGAATCTCGAAACCGAGATACTGCTCGATCTCCGACCACGAGGGCGGTGTGCTGGATGCCGCGCGGTTGACCACGACGACATGCACATGCTGGCGAGCGCTGGTGCGCTGCGCGCTGATTTCGTGCAGAATTTCGCGCGCCATCGCCAGTGTGACCGAGACCGGGTCGATGACCACTACCAGTTGATCCATCTCAGCTTGCAACTGCATCGTGATCGGGTCAAGCCCGCTGCCGAGGTCGAATACCGCCGGACGGCTGATCGCACGCAGCGCGCGGATCAGCGCGACGGCGGCGTCTGGCTCAAACTCAACCGTCGTTTCAACCGGACGCGCGGATGACAACAGCGCGCGCAGACCCGATGGATGGGTGGCGAGTTCACTTTCGATCAGCTTGGGGCGAATTTCATCGACCGGACGCGCCAGCACATTTGCCATGCCATGTGAGCGCGCTAAGCCGATGGATAAGCCCATGCTGCCTGAACCGAGTCGAAAATCAGCTACAACCGGATTTTCCGACGCCATCAAGCGGGCGGTGGCGATGTTCAGCGCGATGGTCGTCGTGCCGACGCCGCCTTTTGCACCCAAGACGCCGATGGTCGTGCCGCGCGGCGCTGACGATTTCGCTTGCCCCGGCGCGGGTGGCTTAGGCACGGGAACACTGCGCGCGAGAATCGCTTTCACGCGCGAAGCGAGTTCCGCCGGATGGGTGGGCTTGGTTAGGTAATCATCTGCACCCGCCTCAAAACCTGCGACTTTATCATCGATCAGGGTTTTGGCGGTGAACATAATGATCGGGATCGGCTGCGTGTCGGC
>JBGSRB010000346.1:0-7432 GCA_041737735.1 Anaerolineae bacterium
ACCCGGCTTCACGGGAACGGGCGTGCTGATCACGCTGGAAGCGACCGCGCGCACGTGGCTGCGCATTTCCGCCGATGGCGCGGAAGAATTTGTCGGCTTAGCGCCCCCCGGCTGGATTCGCGAATTTCCCGCGACGCAAGAGGTCAACGTGATCGCCAGCAACGCGGGCGGCTTAAATGTGATCTTCAACGGACAACGCCAATCGTCGTTTGGCTTTCGCGGGCAAATGGTCGATGTCACGTTTCGCGCCAATGGCAACGTCGAGATCATAACGGGACCCGGCTTTGATCCGACGCCCATCGAAAGCCCGACGCCGATCCCGTCGCCCACGCCCGACGCAGGCGCACTGGTCGCACAGTTGACGCCCACGCTGACGCCTTCGCTCACACCGTCGCCGGGTCCTAGCCCAACCGCCAGCGATACGCCGACGATCACGCCGACGCCGAGCGAAACACCCACACCGACCGCGACGCCGATCCCGACGGATACGCCGACGATCACGCCTGTGCCGAGCGAGACACCGTTTCCAACGGATACGCCGTCACCAACGCCGATCCCGTCGGATACCCCGATCCCGACCGCGACGCTGATCCCGACCAGCACGGCGATCCTGCCGCCGCGCTTCACGGCAACGCCCGCCGGAAATTAAAAGCTCGGCACGTTCAACAGGCGCAGCGCCAGCAGCAACCCCAACGCGATGCACAGCGAAATGATCGCGCCCAACACGCCGCGCATCATGCCCGTGAGCAAATACCCCTTGAGCATATCCTGCACCGAATTGATCAGATGCACGCCCGGCACCAGCAGCAGCACCGATGCCGCTAACGTCGCCTGCGGTGTGGCGCTGAAGCCATACAGCGCGGGCAGCGACGCGAACACACCCGCCGTGAACGCCGTGATCGTCGTGACCAGCAGCGGGTTGAAATACAGGCGCAATAACTGCTGGCGCGTGAACATCGCTACTGCCGCCGCCACAAAGGTACTGATCATCGCGGTCTCATCGCCGCCGAACAAGCGCGCGAACGCCGCGCACGCCACCCCCACCATGATCACGATGCTCCAGCGGTTATAGCCCTGCCGCATAGTGTCGATGCGGATCAATTCCGCGCGCACGGCAAAGCGATCCAGTTCGCCCGCGTTGACGCGCCGCGCCAGCGTGTTGATGGCATCGACAATGGCGAAATTGACCGCCAAGCTGACCACGCGCCGCACTTTGGTGCGAAATTCTTCGCCGCTGATCGTGGTCACGATCAGTGCTTCGGGCGTGACGACGA
Source organism: Anaerolineae bacterium (assembly GCA_041737735.1). GTDB lineage: Bacteria > Chloroflexota > Anaerolineae > Aggregatilineales > Phototrophicaceae > Flexifilum. Next base: position 1,275 of record JBGSRB010000346.1, read on the forward strand.
CATCCATCCACGACGCGCCCAACGCTGTGCCGATCTGGTGGACGGTTTCTTCGATGCGCGCGCTATCCGCGCCATTGTGCAGCAGCATTTGCCCCGCCCACAACGATAGGTCGATCACATCGCGCAGCGTTTCACGGTCAAGCGGGGGTTTGGACTTGATCGGCACAGGTGTGACGCTCACAGATTTTGATCCTCATTTGTGCGGGTGCTGAATGCGCGCGAGTCTAGCACATTCGGCGGGCAAGGGGGCGGGCGATCAAAAGTTGCAGCGTGACGGTGAATCTCGCACAATTAAAGGCACAAGCATCTCGTCAGGTTTGCTTGTAGCGCCGGATGCGCGTATGTGGTCTAGTTACTGCTGTTCGTGTGCAAGTGTTCCTTTTCAGGGGGTTGTTCCATGTCCAAAAAGTTCTTGGGAATCGCGTTCGTCTTTGTCATGTTGATGCTGACCAGTATGGTCGCCGTCGCGCAAGAAGCGCCCGATTATGTTGATCCGTGTTTGGTCGAAGACACCGAACAGACGGAAGCGGCGGTTGAAGCGCCCGATAACAGCGCGATCAGCTTTCACATTATTCTGCCCAACCCGCGCGGTGACCGTTCGTTCATCGACTCGGCGGCAGCCGGTGCGGATCGCGCGATTGCCGAACTCGGCGTCACCGGCGTGATCGTTGAAACAGCAGGCGTGCAGGAACACGACTCCGCGATGCGCCGTGCGGTGCAAGCGGATCCCAATCTGGTGATCACGATTGCGGTCGATGGTTCGACGGTTGAAGAAGTGGTGGACGAGTTCCCCGATCAGTTGTTCGCCGCGCAGGAAACGTTCTTCGCTGCGCCGCCGGAATACGAAAACCTGGCGCTGTTCAACATCTACACGCACGAGAACAGCTATCTGGCAGGCATCGCCGCGGGCATGTTGACGCGCACTGGTCGCGTGGGTGCGGTTGGCGGTGGCGACTTCCCCGGCATCAATATGTTCATCTATGGCTATGAAGACGGTGTGCGCTCGGTTTGCCCCGACTGCGAAATCGTGACCAGCTATGTGGGTGGTTCCAACGCCTTCAGCGATCCCGTGCGCGGTAAAGAAATTGCGCTCGGCATGTACGAAGATGGCGTGGACATCATCTATCAGGTGGCGGGGCGCAGCGGTGAAGGCGTTCTCGAAGCCGCGTTTGAAACGGGCAACTTTGCCATTGGCGTCGATAGCAATCAGGACGAGCTGTACCCCGGCACGATCATTTTGTCGGCGATGAAGCGCGTCGATAACGCGGTGTTCACGTTCGTTGAGAGCGTGGTCAATGACACCTACACGCCCGGCGAAAGCGTCGGCGGCATGGCGGAAGGCTTCGCGGGCTTGAGTTGGGATGTGGGCATCTGCTCGCGCACGTTCGATGAGTTCGGACCCGAAGATATGGTCGCGGAACTGCCCGCTGTGCGCCTTGCCATTGAAGAAGCGCGCGCGCAAATTCTGGCGGGCGAACTGGTGATCCGTAACGCGCTGACCGACACACCCTAGTTTCTAGTAACAACTTGTCAGGGCGCGGCACGGTCGCGCCCTGACGACAGCCATTGATGTTGTTTTTGCCCAAGCGAAAACAAAAACGCGGTTAATCTTCCCCGTGCTGGTTGATTTTGGAAGGTATATCCCCTGATGACGACCGCCGTCGAAATGCGGAATATCCGCAAGTTCTTTCCGTCATCCGGCACGCTTGCCGTCGATGAAGTCGATTTTTCCGTTGAGCAAGGTGAAGTCCATGCGCTGGTGGGTGAAAACGGCGCGGGCAAAACCACGCTCATGAACATCCTCTATGGGTTGGTGCAGCCGGACGTAGGCGAAATTCTCGTGCAGGGATCGCCCGTTCGCATCACCCACCCCGATGATGCGCTGCGCTGTGGCATCGGCATGGTGCATCAGCATTTCAAGCTCGTGCCGTCGTTCACGATTGCCGAGAACATCATGCTCGGCATCGAACCGAATCGCGCGGGGTTCATCGACAGCCGATCCGAGGCGGAGCAGGTGCGCCAGCTTGCCGCCAGTTTTGGGCTGCCCGTTGACCCGAATTTACGTGTGAAGGATGCTTCAGTCGGGTTGCAGCAGCGTGTCGAAATTCTGAAAACCCTTCAGCGTGACGCGCGTGTGCTGATTTTAGACGAACCGACCGCCGTCCTCACACCGCAGGAAGTGCGCGAACTGTACACCGTGATCCGGCGTTTGGCGGGCGAAGGGCGCGCGATCATCCTGATCACGCACAAGCTGCCCGAAGTCAAAGCGGTGGCGGATCGCCTGACCGTGATGCGGCGCGCGCGCGTGGTCGGCGTGGAAACTGTGCAAAGTGTGTCGATTCCGCAGATCGCCAGCATGATGGTCGGGCGCGAAGTGATCCTGAATGTGCCGCGCGCGACCGCTCAACCCGGCGCGGTCGTCTTGGAAGTCGAGCAAATCCTCGTGGCTGATAACGCCGGATTGCCCGCCGTGCGCGGCTTAGCGCTGAACGTGCGCGCGGGCGAGATCGTCGGGATCGCGGGCGTCAGCGGCAACGGACAAACCGAGCTGGTCGAAGCGATCGCCGGAATGCGCGCCATCGACGCCGGACGGATCACGCTCGACGGTCACGATCTTAGCACGGAAAGTGTGCGCGACCGCCGTGAAGCCGGCTTAGCCCACATCCCCGAAGACCGCATGACTACAGGCTTAAACCTGCAAGCGAATCTCGATGAGAATGTAATCGTCACGCGCTATCAAGCGCCGGATTATTCCGCGCGCGGCTGGCTTAAGCGTGGCGCGATTCAGGCGTTCGCGCGGCGACTGATCGACCTGTTCAGCATCAAAAGCGCGCAGGTTGGGCGCGAAATTCGGATGCTTTCCGGCGGCAACCTGCAAAAGATCGTGTTGGGGCGGGAACTCGCGGGCGAACCGCGCTGCATCATCGCCAACCAGCCCACACGCGGCGTCGATGTGGGCAGCATCGAGTTTGTGCATCAGGCGCTCGTGCAAGCGCGGGATGCGGGCGCGGCGGTGCTGCTGGTGTCGGTCGAACTCGATGAGATTTTCGCGCTCAGTGACCGCATTCTCGTGATCTACGAGGGGCGCATCACGGCGGAATTTGCGGCGGGCAGCGTGAACGAAGAAACACTCGGCATAGCGATGGCGGGCGGCGATGCCCAGCACGCGCCCACGCTGGAGGCAAAACAAGTATGAAACGCTGGCAAAGCACGCTCGAAACCGCGTTGATCCCGACGGTGGCGGTGCTGCTCGGTCTGGTGGTCGGCGGCTTGTTCATCACGATGGCGGGGTTAAGCCCGTTTGAAACCTATCAGCGCTTGGCGTGTGAGGGCTTCGGCGCGGATGGCTGCACCACCTTCGGCGATCTGTTCGTGATCGAAGTGACCGACGCCGAAACAGGCGCGACGCAAAGCGTGTTCGCGCCGTTCTACGGATCGCGCGGGCATTCGCTGGCGCTGGCGCTGGAACAAGCCACGCCGCTGATCCTGACGGCGCTGGCGGCGACGGTCGCGTTCAAAGCGGGCATGTTCAGCATCGGCATGGATGGTCAGTTCGCGCTCGGCGCGGTGGTGGCGGTGTTCATCGGCTATTGGCTGCCGCCGCAAATTTACACGCTGTTCGGCGTCAGCGATGTGACGGGCATGGGCGTGGTGGGTGAAACACTCATGCGGATCATCATCCCGACGCTGGCGATTGCCGCCGCCATGATCACGGGCGCGTTCTACTCATGGATCGCGGGGATTCTCAAGGTCAAGCTGAACGTCAACGAGTTGATCTGCACGATCATCCTCAACGCGATTGCCGTGCAGTTCGTCGGCTTTTTGCTCAACGGACCCATGCGTTCCGACATGAACAACATCGCGCGCACGCCGCGCATCGACGATGTGGCGTGGCTGATGCCGTTCAATCGCGGCATTTTCGCGGAGGTCGAATGGTTCAACGGGTCGCGTTTGGGCGTGGGCATCGTGCTGGCGCTTCTCGCGGGCGTGCTGTTGTGGTTCTTCGTCTGGCGCATGACGGCGGGTTATGAACAACGCATGACGCGCGGCGCGCAGCCGTTCGCGCGCTTCGGCGGTGTGTCCACCGGACGCGCAATCTTGCGCGCGATGCTGATCAGCGGCGCGTTGAGCGGCTTAGCGGGATCGATCCAAATTCTGGGCGTCGAACGGCGTATGGTCGATGGGTTCGTCAACAGCGGCATTGGCTTCGATGGCGTGCTGATCGCCATTCTCGCGCGCGAGTCGATCATGGGCATATTCGCGGTCGCGCTGTTGTATTCCGGCTTGCAGATCGGCGCGATCAACCTGCAATTCGGCAACATTCCGCGCCAATTGGGGGGCATCATCATCGCGCTGATCATCCTGTTCACATCGATGGAAAGTTTCTTCCGCGAGATCATCACGCGCACGCGCATCCGGATGGTCGCGCTCAGTCAGCGGCGCACCGCGCCCTCAGGAGGCGATTAAACATGGTTGATGTGAACGCAGAGCGCGAACGCGGACGCCTGATACAGATCGGTTTGATCGGGCTGGGCGTCCTGATCGTAATTGTGCTGCTGGCGACGCTGCCCGGCACGGTGATCCAAAGCAGCATCCGCTTAGCGACGCCGTTCGTCCTTGGATCGCTGGCGGCGCTGATCGCGTCACGGGCGGGCGTGTTAAATCTCGCCATCGAAGGCAAGATGTTACTGGGCGCGTTCATCGGCGTGTTGGCGCTGTATCGTCCCGACTTGCCCCTCGGCACACCGGGGATCGATCCGATCTGGGGTGTGCTGGCGGCGACGCTGGCGGGCGGCGTGTTGGGCTTCATCTTCGCGCTGCTGTATTTACGCATCCGCATTAATCTGGTGATTCTGGCGCTGGCGCTCAATCTGTTCGTTGCCGAAGCGACGGTCTATTTCATGCGCGTGTGGTTCGGCGCGTTCGGCACGCTGGCAGACTCCAGTGTGACGGGCTTGCCGATCATCGACCTGCCGCTGATCCGCGACATTCCGCTGGTGGGCAGCCTGCTCAGCGGCTATAACATCGTCGTGTATATCAGTTGGGCGCTGGTGGTGACGATCTGGCTGATTTTGTATCGCACCAAATTCGGGCGGCACATTCGCGCGGTGGGCGAGAACAAAGAAGCCGCCGAAAGCGTGGGCATCAACGTGACGCGCGTGCAGATTTTCGCGCTGACGATCAGCGGGTTGATGGCAGGCATGGCGGGTTCGTTCCTGTCGTTGGGCATCCTCAGTCAATTCTTGGAGAACATGACCGCCGGTCGCGGCTGGATTGCGCTGACGGTGGCGATCTTCGCGCTTCAGCGTCCGCTGCCCGCCTTTTTCACGGCGCTGTTCTTCGGCTTGGCGGAAGCGCTGGCGCTGTACATGGGGCGGCTGGACACCGTGCTGATCCCGCCGAATTTGCTGCAAATGTTCCCGCAAGTGGCGACGCTGGCGGCGCTGGTGCTGGTGGCGCTGCGCGTGCGCGGCTCGGAAATGCTGCGCCGCCGCGCCTTCACACGCCAATTCAGCCAAGAACTTGACGACCTCAAGCGGATGGTCACCCGGCAGCCGCAGAATGAATCCTCTGGAGACTAACTCATGGCAGTGCCTCAGCATCAGCAAGACCCATGGACGCGCGTCCGCACGATCAACGACTTACCCGCCGATGAGGTGATCTCGGCGCTGCAAAAAGAGATTCGGCGCGGCAACACCGAAAACGCCGCGCTGCTGGCAACCGAAATGCTGCTGACCAGCGCCGAACTCGAAGCGTGCTTATGGTTTCGCCTGCAAGTGATCGCCGTTGAGGATGTCGGCTACGGCAACCTGAACGCGCCCGTGCTGATCAATACGCTGTTCGCTCTGCACGAGCGCATCCCGCGCCCGCACGGAGATCGCTACTTGATGGCGATCCATGCGGTGCGCGTGCTGTGCGCCAGCGAAAAAGAGCGCGGCAGCGATGATCTCAAGAATTGGGCGCTGGCGGAAGTCACGAACGGACACACGCCGACGATCCCCGATTACGCGCTCGATATGCACACGCGGCGCGGTCAGGAAATGGGGCGCGATCATCTGCATTTCCTCACGGAAGCATCGCTCGTCGCGCCCGAAATCGCGGATCGGGATCGCACCTATCTGGATCGGCTGATCGCGGTTGCCCGCGCCGCTGCCGCG
>JBGSRB010000378.1:0-8005 GCA_041737735.1 Anaerolineae bacterium
ACCGATCCGCGCCGTTATGCGCCGTTCGCGCCGAACACGCTGGCGCTGTGGCAACCTGCGCCCGTGCAGGCAGGCGGCGTCAGCGCGGGGATTCCCGCCGATTGGGATTGGGCGCGCGACGGGATCACGCCGGGCGCAGCCGCCGATCAAGTGCTGGCGTGGCTGGCGGATGCGGCGCAGGGGTAATTATAATCGCTTGATGTTCACTTACGCTCAGGTGGTCAGCAGACGCACGGGTTTGAGCAGCGCTGCATCGACCGACGCGGCTTCGCCCGCGAGAACGCGATCCAGCGCGGCGCGCACAACCGCGGAGTCGGCTTTGAGCATCGCAACATCGATCTGCTGGCACACATCCGGCAGCAGATCGAGCCACTGCACACTGCGCAGCAACATCTTGTGCGCGCCGCGATAATTTCCGCGCGTGACCTGATAATACGCCACGCCCACTTGCAGCACCGCGCGATACAGATCGCGCACGGGGCGATCTTCCGCCACCCACAACGCCTCAAACAGATCGTGCTGCGCGTAATATTCGCCCGTGTTGAACAGGCGCACAGCTTCCAGCACATCCGGCGGCGGCGCTTCCGCGCATTGATCGCGCAGGGCATTGCTAGTCGCGTCGGTCATGACGCGCGCACGTTCGCGCAGCAGATCAGGCAGCGCGGATCGCAAATCAGCGGGCTTGATCACAACATCCGCGCCGTGACCGCGTGCCGTGACCGCGTCGAGATCGTCCGCGACCACGATGATCGGGATGCGCCGCGTGGCAGGGCTGCTTTTGGGCGTCGAACACCACAACGCCCAATCGTCACGCGCGCCGTCGATCAGAAGCAGCGCCGCGCGATCATCCGCCAAGCGCGCGATGTAGTTGACACGATCCGCATAGACCAGCACACGGAAGCCGTCCGCGGTCAATCCGTTGAAGATCGGTGCATCGGTGACGATGATCGCGGGTTTAGTCGAGTTGTTCAAGGTGAACTTCCTCTAAAATCAGGCTTTGCGCCTGTGTGACCGGCGTGCGTCCGAAGGCGAAACGTCCCTGCGGCGTGACGACGGCATATTGATTGTCGATCCACGCGACGAAACCGAGCTTGCCACGCGGCGAGTGCGACGTGTGCAACACGGTCGAGCCGTCGATGGCGAAGGTCACGCTGGCAGGCTGCCAGTCGATGGTGTAGGTGTGGCGCTCGGTCATCAGCGCGGGATCAAGCGGCTGTTCCGCGATGCCGAGCGCGCGCTGAATCGGCGGATAGAGCGCGTCATACAGCGGCGGGATGTTCATCAGCAGCGCGGCAGGCGGCGCAAACGGGATCAGACTCCACGCGCGCGGGCGAGTCGCGTCGATGGTGGCGGCTTTCCATCCGTGACCGGGCGCGCCATGCGCCAAACGCATATCATTGGGCGGCGCGCTGAAGAAGAACCAGAGCGCGCGCGGCAAACGCGGCAGGCGACGTGAATCGGGCGAAAATGGATGATTCCAGAAGCCAAAGCCCGCCGTACCGATCATCTGATCGGCGGGCTGTCCGCTGGACGCCGTGACTGTCAGGCGGACGGGTGGTTCCCATGCGAAATCGAACGCGCTGTAGCGATAATCGGTGATCTGCGCGTTGGCGTAAGTCGCGGACGTGGGCAGATTGCACAGGAATAAGCGGGCGTCCTTGATGAGCAGGGCGCTGCCGCCCGTCCGCGTGATTTCCCACTGCGGGCTGATGCCCTCGCTGAAAGTGTCGTGAAGGTGCTGGTTCATAGCGGAATTATAACGCGGAATAAGCGTCTGATCACAGGCGACGCGCCGATGTTCAGGGTATGATTAGGCTTAAGCGCAGCACCGTCATGAGGAGAGGCAGGTTGCCATGCCCGGCAAATTCTACGAGCAACTCGAAATCGGCATGACCATGCAGCACGCCAGCGCGCGCACCATCACCGAAGCCGACAATGTGCTGTTTTGCAGCATCACCATGAACACGCAGCCGCTGCACCTTAATGAAGTGTTCGCCGCGCAGAGTCCGTTCGGACGCCGCATCGTCAACGGGCTGCTCACGCTCAGTTTGGCGGTGGGCATCAGCGTTCCCGACCTGACCGACGGCACGATCATCGCCAACTTGGGCTATGAAAATGTCAAGCATCCGCACCCGATGTTTCACGGCGACACGCTGTTCGTCGCCACGACGATCACTGCTAAACGGGCTAGCGCCAGCCGTCCTGATAGCGGCATCGTGACCATGCAGCACACCGGGCGCAATCAAGACGGCGTGATCGTCTTAGAAGTCACTCGTTCAGCCTTGTTCAAAAAACAGGAGGCATAATGCCCACCATCACCTTGAAAAGCGGCGAAATCATTGAAGCGGCGGCAGATCAGCGTTTAGTGTTGGCGCTGGTCGATCACGATGTGGATATTCTGCATCGCTGCGGCGGCAACGCGAAATGCACCACCTGCCGCGTGATCTTCAGCGAAGGCGAACCCACGCGCATGACGCAAGCCGAACGCGAACGCCTCGAAGCGCGCGATCTGGTGGGTCAGGCGCGCTTAAGCTGTCAGATTTTGTGCGACCATGACATGAAAATCGATGTCGTCAATCGGCTTGCCACCAGTGATCTGGAGGATGCAGGTCCGCGACCGGAGGATCAGATTACGCCCGACGCGGTGTGGCTGGAGTAAGCGCGCCATGCCGCCGATCCACACGCTGCCCGCTGACTATGTCGAACGGGCGCACGTCGTGCTGACGGACGATGCGCTGCTGCTCAAGCTCAATGTGTTATCGCTCGTGCCGCTGCTGATCATGGCGGCGCTGCTGCTGCCTTATTGGGCGCTGACCGCGCCGCTGCATCCGCTTTACGATGTGGCGATCAATCCGGTGGTGGGCATCATCGCCACGATCGTGATCGTCCTGCCGCTGCACGAACTGATTCACGGCGCAGCGATCATCTGGTGCGGACATCGCGCGCGCTTCGGCATGAAGTTGGCGAAAGGCGTGATCTATGCCACCGCCGACAATGCGCTGTTCACGCGCGATCAATATAATCTGGTGGCGTTAGCCCCGCTGGTGGTGATCACGCTGCTGGCGCTGTTGATCGTGCCGTTTGTGGCGACGATGTTCGGCTTATACATCGTGATCGCGGCGGTGCTGAATGCGGGCGGCGCGATTGGCGATCTCTGGGCGTTTAACGTGGTGCGGCGCTATGATCGCGCGGCGCTGGTGCGTGATGAAGCGGATGGCTTTCGTATTTTCACGCCGAATGATCAAGGCTCAGCTTAGCAGTCGCGCGGCAGGGCGATCCAGAAGCGCGAGCCGCCCTCAGGTGGAAATTCCGCGCCATAAGAACCCGCCTGCGCGCGCATCGCTTGGCTGACGATCCATAAGCCCAAGCCGCTGCTGTTTTCGTTGGCGGTTGGGCGCGGCGTCAGCTTAGCGAACATCTGGAACAGACGCGCGCGCTCGCCTTCGGGAATGCCGGGTCCTTGATCTTCAACCACGACGCGCACCTGTGCGCCATCAAACTCAATCACGACGCGCACGGTTGAATCCGGTGGGCTGAACTTGAGCGCGTTGCTGAGCAAATTGCCTAACGCCTGCCCCAACAGGGTGTGATCCGCCAGCGTGAGACATGACTCGCCCGCTTGCACCAGCGTGATTTGTTTATGCGTGGCGCTGGCGTGAAACGCGCTGATGACAGAACGCACCAGATCGCTAACATTCAAGCAATCCATCTGCGGATCGAGCGAGTGCGCTTGCAGCGCAGCAACGAATTTGTTCACGGTTTCCAGCAGGCTGTCGAGCGACGCATCAACCGTCGTGAGGGTCGCCGCCACCTGCTCATCTTCCAGCAGCAGTTCACGCAGCATGTATTGCGCCATGCGAATGTTGCCCAACGGATTACGCAGATCATGCCAGAACATCCGGCTGAGATTCACATTAAGCTGATGTAATCCGACGGTTTCGGTGCGGGCTTGGCGCAGCGCGACTAAAGACTGAATGCGGCGTTCGACCAGTGCGGCGTGAAATGGCGCGACCAGCACATCATCCGCGCCTGCGCGCAGTGCCGCGTTGATCGTGTCTGCCGTTTCCACCAGTGCGATGATCGGCAGAGCTGCGCTTGCGGTCTGCTGGCGCAGTTGATCGAGCCACACCAGCCCCTGTCGCTCACTGCTGATGAACATTAGCACTAAATCGATGGGCTGTTCGCTCAGAATCGCGACGGCAGCGCGCAGATCACTGCTTAAGATCAGGTGATGTCCGCGCCGGCGCAGTTTGGCGATCAAACTCGTATTGGTATTCAGCGTGCGGGTGCAGTAACAGCACACGCGCTGCTGTTTCAGCTTCAACCCATTCCGATTTAGGACAAGCTTGAATCAACATCGACAATTCCATTAAAAGACATAGGGATAGACATAGGTTCAGTCAAAGTGTAAATGTTTTCACAGGTGTGAAGCATAAACGTTTTGACGGAGCGCGGCGGCGCATGTGCAAACATACGGCGTGAATCAAAAACACCCATCCTGATTGGGGATGGGTGTTCGCAACTGTGACTGACACTGCCAACCGCGCGGGTTAGTTTAGTCTTCGTCTTCGTCTTCACCGCGGCGGCGGTCGACCAATTCAGGTTCGCTGCTGGTCGGCTCGTCGGTTTCTTCTTCTTCGGTGGTTTCCGCAACGCGCAGCGCGGCGATCTGGACGATCATCACGTCAGGGTCGTTGAGGACATTCACTTTATCGCCCAAGTTCAGGTCGCGCACATGGATCGAATCGCCCACATTTTCCAGCTTGGAAATATCGACTTCAATCGCTGAAATCAGGTCGGACGACAGCGCTTCGATCGTGAGCGTGTTCGTGATGCTCAACAACATGCCGATGCGGGTTTCGACGGCAGGGCTTTCCCCCAAAAATTGCACGGGAATATCCGCTGTGAGGCGCGTGCTGGCATCGACCGCGAGAAAATCGACATGCAAAATGGTGCCGCGAATGACATCACGCTGCACATCACGCGCGATGACCGACTGCGCTTTACCATCGATGTTCATGGTGATGATGTGCGTGCCGCCCGCCTTGATTAAGGCAAGCTCCAGCGCGCGATAGGGAATTTGCAAGTGCATGGGCTGCACCCGCGCGCCATAGACCACCGCTGGCACCAACCCACTAAGGCGCAGTTGGCTGACCTTCTTCCCCGTGATTGTGCGGGTTTGAGCGTCGATCGAATAGGTTTCCACGATTTAGAACTCCTTCAAACTCAGGTCAGCCTGAGGCAGTAAGCGGTGTGTGTGCCGCGTCTTGATCCATCGAAAGTGAGGCACATTGTAGGCGGCGCGGGGCGCGAAAGTCAATCCTGAAATACACACAGGCATGAATCAAACCGCTGTCCGGAGACAGCGATTCTGAGTGAAGCGGGTGACGAGACTCGAACTCGTGACATTCTGCTTGGGAAGCAGACACTCTACCAACTGAGTTACACCCGCGTATATAGAAAAAGTGTAGCAGTGCGGCGGGTGCGTGTCAAGTGGGGCGCAGTCAAGCATCTAACGTGGTGCTTGACCCACCGCACGCGCCGCGTGCTTCACCACCAGTAATCCATGCGTTTGCGCTGCTCGAACGTGTATGGGCTGACCTGATGCCAGTATGGTTGCGCCCACAGATCAGGCGCGCGGCGGCGTCCTAACGCGCGGCGGGGATAACCCAAGGGCGCGCCATCGGCATCGCACAACGGCTTGGTGCGCTGATAGCGGCGCATCTGCATCCACGCGCGGATCAGCGCCCGCCCGTTCTTGAGCAAGTACCACAGCGCTTTGGGCGCGTTGATCAGCGCGTGCAGATGCAGCAGCGGCTCGATCTCTTGCTTGAGCAGGTGCGCCGTGTTGTATTCGACTTCGATATTGTGGAGGCGTGCCAGTTCACGTTGCAGTTGATAGGTGGTTGCGCGCACCTCATCGGCGGGCGCGCCGCGACCCGTCCACACCGACCAGCGCCACACTTCGAGCAGGTGCGCCAGTTCTTCATCGGTCAATTCGTAGGCGTCGAGCTTGCCATAGCGGGCGAAGTCTTGCAGATCAGCGCGCAGGAAGTCCTCCGACATTGGATTACCTTTTAGGTAATGTGCGATAATTCATTATATGCGGTTCTCGTGTGAACGAGTGAAATTCCGGCGATCTGCACAAATTGAGGGGATGGGGATAATGGGTGAATTAGCGCTTGACCAGTTGATCCAGCACGCACGAATGATCATGATCGACGATCTGCCCTATTACAGCATCGTTGATTTGATCAGCGCGGCGCGCAAGGTCTCGCGGCGCAGTGCGCGCAATTACTACAATGTGTTCAAACATCGCTTGCGTCAGGAACAACATCCCGTGCTTGACCAGCTCAAGCAGCATAAAGCGCCCGCTGCTGATGGCAAAACCTATCGCACTGATTTTGTCAGCACGCAGACATTTCAAGCCATTTATCCGCTGTTGCACCATTTGCTCAAGCAGCAGCGAACGCGCATTACTGTGCGATCCGCCGACGAGATCTCCAATCTCCATAGCGCGGTCATGAAGCATTATGAAGCGCAGGGGTTTAGCGTCGCTCAGCATGTGCGCTTGCCCTCCAAGCGTGTGCTTGACCTTGTAGCGACACGCGGTGATGAAATCCACCTGATCGAATGTAAAGTCAAGCTCGCCAGCGCGCACTTTTTTCAGGCAGTCGGGCAAATTTTGTGTTATGCGATGGAATATGATGCAGATTGTCAGCGCGTGATCGCCACCTTTGATCAGGAGATCATGCCCTATATCAGGCAGCGCTGTGCTGATTTGCAAATCGATTTGCTGTGTGTATGACCTAGTCGCGCGCCGCCCGCCGCTTCTGAACATAGCGCGCTTCACTGATCACGAACTCGACCACGCCCGCAATCGTCGGATCAGCCAGCACCGACGCGGATAACGTTTCCACGCGCGCGCTGAGTACCCCCGTGCCATCCAGCGTCACGACGCCGACCTGCCCCGCGCGCGCATCGACACGCTCTAGATGCAGCGTGTGATCCGTCAGGCGCGTTTCGTCCGCGTCTGCCAGCACAATCCGCAAGCGGGGTTTTTCCCCCTCTCTGAATTCGGGGAGGGGGACGCAACCAGAGGTTGCAGGGGGTGGGGTTGCCACCGCCCACACACCCACGCTGATTTCATGCGGATGCGCGTCGTCGATCAGCGCCATGTTGACCAACCCGCCGATCTGCGCGCGTGACTCCGGGGCGAAGTAAGCGCTCACGTTCGCCGCGTGATAACCCATGCCATCCAGCACAATCGGCACGGATCGTCCCCCGCTGACCTGACAATGCCACGCCGACGGATCACACGCTGCGCCCACATCCAGCACGAACGCGCGTCCGTCGGCAGGCTTCAGCCGCTTGATCAGCGTATACAGGCGCGGCAAGATTGCCAGCTCGCCGCGCAAGTTGGCAGTGTAGATCAGCGTTAGCGGTGCGTCCATTGGGGCGCGCGCTTTTCGACAAACGCGCTCATGCCTTCGTGTTTGTCGTCGGTGGTGAAGCTCAGATAGAAATTGCGCTTTTCGTAGGCGAGTCCGTCGGATAAGCTCAATTCTTCCGCCTTGTTGACCGCATCCTTGATCAACTGGACGGCGACGCGCGGTAGCGCCGCGATCTTGCTGGCGAGATCGACCGCCTCTTGAAAATACGACTCGACGGGCGCGACGCGGTTCACCAAGCCGAACTGATACGCCTCAGCCGCCGTCAGATTGCGATTGCCGAGCATCACTTCGAGCGCCAACGCCTTACCCACCGCGCGCGTGAGCCGCTGCGTGCCGCCCGCGCCGGGGATGATGCCGATCGTCACTTCGGGTTGTCCGAATTTGGCGCTTTCGCTGGCGACGATCATGTCGCACAGCATCGCTAGTTCGCAACCGCCGCCCAACGCCCACCCGCTGACCGCCGCGATCACCGGCTTACGCAGGCGTGACAGGCGTGACCAGTCGGTGAAATCGTCGCCCAGCAGATCGACCGCGCTGGTGTCGAGCAAGAT
>JBGSRB010000418.1:0-9220 GCA_041737735.1 Anaerolineae bacterium
TTTGCTCGGCATACAGCCCGACCATGTGCAGTCGCCGCCGATACGTTCACGTTCGATCAGCGCCACTTTCTTGCCCATCTCGCCGCCGAAAATGGAAGCGGTGAGACCTGCCGCACCGCCGCCGATGACGATGATATCGTAGTGGTCGTTCATAGACTTTCCTCTTGAGGCAGCGCGCCTGCCTGTGCTTGTCGGCTGTTGAGCAATCGTGAAACGACGAGGCTGATCACCAGAATGACGCCGGAAAACAGCAATGTCGCCGGATTAAGGCTCGCCTGACCAGCAGATCATGTCATCTGCCAACATATCCCTTCACTCTAGCCGAAAACCGTCGTTTGAAACCCTTAGAAACGCCGAAGCGTTGCCGAAGGCAGTGAGCAAGCGCGCGCTTGCCATGTCGATGGCTGATTGAATATGACCAGCGCTATGAATGCGAAGTTGTCTGCTCTCTGTATCCAACAAATCTTTGGCTGTGCTGCTTAAGGATCGCTCAAATCATCCATATAAGATGGGTACGAACCACAAGTTACGTGCAGTCAAATCATTAACAGAACTCGTGTTCCGTCAATTGTTCAATGAAGCCAACTCATGGTATTATTCCATATAAGAACTATCGTGCTGTTTTTGTACATGATTCAGGAGGCATAGTATGGAACTCGGCGCATTTTCGATCAGTCTGAGTGTCAAAGACCTAACTGCATCGAAATCCTTCTACGAGAAATTAGGCTTTAGCGTTTTTGGGGGCAACGCCGACCAAAATTGGCTCATGATGAAGAATGGGGATCACGTCATCGGGCTATTTCAGGGCATGTTCGAGCATAACATTCTGACCTTCAATCCGGGTTGGGATCAAGATGCCAATACGCTCGCGTCGTTCACTGATGTGCGTGACATTCAGCGCCAGCTACGAGCGCAAGGCATACAAATTCAAACTGAGGCTGATGAAACTACAACCGGACCAACCAGCCTTATGTTGACTGATCCTGATGGAAACACAATCCTCATTGATCAGCACGTTTGAGCGCACTATCTGTGCCGTAGGCATAGAGGTATACTTTCGATCATTCATTGAAAAAGGTGATATTACGGGTAAAACCAGCCGACTTATCTGGTGGTTTTACCCAGCCTTGCCATGTCGCATTAGCGACGGCGTATGCGGGGAAAATCATGCAGATTATTGATCTGAGCGAGACTTTGCGCGCAGGAATGGACATTTACCCGGGTGATCCCGATGTTTCAATTTCGGTTGTCCATCACTACGACCAGCAAGGCTGGCGCTTACGACTTCTGCAGATGGGGTCACATACAGGAACGCATGTTGACGCTTTTTCGCATATGGATGAGCAAGGAGCATCACTCGATGAAATGCCGCTAGAACGCTTCTGCGGTCGGGCGATCGTCGCGCACATTGATCGACCGCTGCCGCAATCCGTCGGACTAATCTTCCGCGCTGGCGATTTAACCGAGGCGCACCTTTCAACCATTCTGGCTTCTGGTGCGCCGTTTATCGCTGTTGGCAATGCAGCGACGATGACGGTCGCGCTCGAACGAGCGCTCTTGCAGCAGCAAGTCGTGACGTTCACTCGATTGGTGAACTGCAACCAACTGCCAACCGATCGCCATTTCTTCTTCTTAGGATTACCGCTCAAAATCGCACAGGGAGACGGATCGCCAATTCGCGCCGTCGCCATCCTTGATTGGCATGAACCCTAAGGCGGAGACGCTGCCGTGCGAGTGGCAGTGTCTCCGCACTCAGTCGTGACGCTTCGCTTACGGTTGTTGCAAGGTTTCTTCCGACATAATCATCGTCTCAGCATTAAGCGTGATCGTGATGTCGCGACCGGGTCGCAGTTGCAGCGCAATGCCGATCAACTCTTGACCTGTCGGTCCTGTTCCCGGCGCATAGGCAAGAAAAGTCATCGCCCCTGAAGCTACCGTGAGATACGACGTTGTCTCGCCCGCAGCGATGCTTTCGACCAGCCGATTATTCCCCGGTCGCGCATGAATATCAACCGTATCAGCGCGCGTATTCATGAAGCGGACACGAGTCACATCCTGCGGAGCAAGCACAGGCAAAATCGTGATGGGATTGGCGCTTTCAGGCTGCCCGATGATATACAGCATATAGGTTGTTTCCGCCTCAAAGTCAAAGGAGACCGACTCACCCACATTCTGACCGTCTGCCCCCGTGATGTTCAAAACATATGCGCCCGGCTCGGTCATCGTATCCTTGATGCCGATCCAGCCAAGATTATCCCCAAACACCGTTCCGCCTTCGGCAAGCACGGAGACACGCAGATCGCGCACCAAATTGACCACGCGCACCCGCGCAAGCCCCTCATAATCGCTCCGGACAATAGAAACCGGTTCGACAATGAAGGCGAAGGCGTCTACAGAACCCGCCGCCGTCACGACCCACGAACTGTTGCCCACAAAATCCCATGTCATCGTGTACAGCACTTCGCCTTCAAGCCCGCTGTCGGCAGATCGAATATTGAAGCGACGCGATCCACCGTTGAAGGGGATCAGCGGCGTCGCTTCACCATACGCCAGTTGGCTGATCACCGGGGTTTCGCTGTCGTCCAGATACAGATCAATTGCCCCTGCATCAATCGAGGTGTGGGCAAACGCGATAAATGTAATCGCCTGTTCCAGATCAACTTCCGGCGCTTGCACCAGGAAGCCCGCAGGCGCGGCGGCGCTGTCCGTGTCGGCAATCATGGGTGTGGATGTTGGCGCAGGTGGCGCAACGTCCGCCGGCGCGCATGAAGTCAGCAGCTCTTGAGCGGCATTGATCCGCGCGACTGCCGTTTCAGTATCGCCCGCCAGCATGAGCGTTTTGGCTTCTTCAAGCAGGTTATTGGCGGTCACCGCTTCAGCGCTGCACGATTGCGCGGCGACGGCAGGCACAAAGAGCAGCGCTGTAATCAAGATCAGAATGCCGGATCGCAATGCTAGACTTCGGATCAGTTCCAGAACAGCCCTAAGGGCTTGATGATGGTTCATAGTGTCAACTCCGGGGGATTTGTCACGCAGATTTTTCCGACAGAAAGCAACGCTTGCCGGAAGGATTATGGCGAAGGGTGCGTCATAACTTTCTTAATAATACTACAAGTCAGGCTTGCTGTCTAACGACGAGGATATCGCAGAGGATTACAGCAAAAACGGGAGCGCACTTGAGTTAAGTATGCGCCCCGCGAACGCCTAAACTAAGGCGCGCACTCAGCGGCTAAAGCCAACCAGAACGCCCCCTCATCCGGGCTGGCATAGCTCAAGCCATAGCCGAAGGGGAATAAAGGCGCGTCGCAGCCTTCCGTCGGTAAAGCGCTGAAATCATAAGGCAGTTGATCCATTGAGCGTAACCACGTGAAAGACAAGCGACCCACAAAGTCGCGTTCACCGAAAAGAACATCGGTTATGCCAGCACCTTCTGAGCCGGGCAGCCACGCGGCAACCACAGCATCAGCAAGATTTAATTCGGTGTCGATGACTAACGGACGCCCCGACAACAGAATGACCACCAGTGTATCAACCTGTTCGCGCATGGCAGCAATCAAGGCACGATCCTGATTGCTGAGCGCAAGATCATCAGTGTCGCCAAACCATTCGGCGTAAGGTTGCTCGCCGGCAACGACGATCCCGATGTCGCCATGGGCTGGATTACCATCAGCATCAGCACTAAAGCGTCCTCTGGGGCTGTAGCGCAACGTCGTATTCTCACCGAAAGCATCTTCGAGCGCGCTCAGCACCGTGGTTCCGACCAACCCATCAGCGCCGACACCTTGCCATTCAATCGTCCAACCGCCAGCTTGCATCCCAATATTATCCGCACCCGATCCCGTGACCAAGACTGTTTGCGTGGCGTCAGCATCGAACGGCAGCGCGTTCTGTTCGTTTTTGAGCAGCACCAACGACTGACTCACCGCATCGCGTGCGACCGCCCGATGCGCCTCAGAACCAACGCTGGCTTGATAAGTTTCATCACCATACGGACGCTCAAATAAGCCCAGTTCAAACTTGACGCGCAAGATGTTCGCCACCGCTTCATCGATGCGTTCCAGCGTAATATCACCGCTGCTCACCGCTTGATTCATCGCGGTGATGAAGCGCATATAATCAGAAGGCACCATGTTCATATCAATGCCTGCATTGATCGACTGAACAACAGAAGCATAGTAGTCCGACGCGACATTATCCACGCCCGCCCAATCCGACACGATGAAGCCGGTGAAGCCCAGTTCGCCGCGCAGCACGTCTTGAATCAAATACTCGTGACCATGCAAGCGTTCGCCCTGCCAGCTCGAAAAAGAGATCATGATGCTGCGCGCGCCGTTTTCGATCGCGTCATAGTACGGCGCGAGATGCACCGCGCGTAAAGTTGCTTCATCAACTAAGGTGTCGCCCCGATCCAGCAGTCCATTATCTACGGGTGACGTTCCAAAAGCTGTGCCGCCATCAGCGACGAAGTGCTTAGGCGTGCCAAGCACGGTATCAGCAGCGGCGATATCATCCCCTTGCAAGCCGATCAACGCGGCGGTCGCGAGTTCGGTCACTAAATCGGTATTTTCGCTGTAGCCTTCATAGGTGCGTCCCCACCGAATGTCTTGCGGAACCGCCAGCACTGGCGCGTAATTCCAGTAGATGCCCGTCGCGATCATCTCGCGCGCGGTGATGCGCCCAATTTCTTCCACCAGTCCGGGATTTGCCGCTGCGCCTAACCCAATATTGTGCGGAAAAACCACCGAGCCTAATAAATTACTGTGTCCATGCACGGCGTCCACACCATACAGCATGGGAATGGCAAGGCGCGTTGCCAGCGCCGCATCCTGATAGCCCTGCACCATTGCCGCCCATCCCTCGACCGTGTTATTGCCGGTCGGATAATCACCGCCCCCACTCACGACGGCGCCAATAAAATATTCCCTCAGTATGTCAGGGTTGATGCTGTCCTTCTCGACCAGCGTCATCTGTCCGATCTTTTCTTCAAGCGTCATGCGACTCACAAGATCGCTGACTCGTTCTTCAATCGATAAATCGGGATTCTGGTAAGGCAGCAGCGCTTCCTGCGCGGAAACGCTTGAAACCAGCACAAGCAATAGGGTTAAAAAAAAGTAGCGCAATTTCATCATGATGTCTCCTGAGACGTACGTCGCATACAAACGAGACATAGTATAGCGCAAGGCTGAACGCGCTTTTATCTTCACTTCGCCAGTTACGCAAGCTCAAGCGTGCAGCGAAAGCGCATATCATCCTCAAACCACATGGTGAAATTCGTCCCCCACAGGTTGTTGAACAGATTGACGTGCAGCCCATCCGCCAGATCGGGCGCTCGATTATGGAAATCCAGCAGTGATGGCGCGCCCGGCGCGATCAGCGGCGCGTCGAGTGTGTGCAGGCTGATCGTGCGTGTGCCATCGTCATAACGCGCCCCGCGCCCAACCGCGTGCAGGGTGCGCGCGCCGCCGCTCACCACATCCAACGGGGACACCCACGCGCCGAGTTTCTCCAACAGCCACTTCTCAGGTTGCTCCACGCGCGGGCGGAAGGATAACCAGAAGGCTTCCGGCAAACGGCACGCAGGTTTCTCGAACCACTGCACCTCAATGCTCAGCGTAGCCGTGTGATCGAGCGCGTAGGCGATAAACACTTCGCGCGGCGCGCCGATCTGCTGTGCGGCTTCAGCGAATGTCGCCGTCAGCAGCACATGCAGCGCGTCAGCGGTGAGCCGCTGATACACGCCTGTGACCCTCGGCAGCCACACCCCATGATCCGCCACTTGCAAGCCCGGCTTGACGTTATCAGGATGCGCCCACGCGCGCACCTCATCCCGTTCGCGGTCGCGAATATACTGCTTCCAATAGCGCTCGTAATCGGCAGTCGAATAGGTATCGTAGCGCAGCAGCGCCAGCGGATGCTCGGCATCGGCAAGCACGCTATGCGTGGAGTGCTGATCAAGCTGCGTGATCGCGCCTGTGATCGGGTCAAGCGTCATACGCCATGCGTCATGCTCGAACAGCAGATCATCGGTGCGGGTGTAATCTTCAAGCTGCGGACGGCGCGCTTGCAGATCGCTAAGCGCACGCATCGCCTGATCACGCAGCGCCTCGTTGGGCAGCGCGCGCAGCGCCGTGTCGATGTAGGCGCGCTGCTCGCTCCATGAGGCTTCAAAGCGCTGAAAATTCGGCGTTTGCCGCGCCGCTGCCAGCGCGGGCGTGTCGTAATGGGTGTAATCATCCAGATGCGTTTTTAAATCCATACCCCATGTGTGTTCGGGGATCAGCAGGAGTTTACGCTGAAAATCCTGCAAACTGGACAGATCGGTCACACCCTCATCCAGCCACGTTTGACGCAAGCGCAGCAGCGCGCGATATTCCGCGACTTTCTTCGGATCACTGCCCACACCGTGAATCCATGTATCGCCAATTTCCGCCGTGACAACGGGTAACAAATGCTGAACGGGCAGCAGCGCGCGCGCCACCGCATCAAGCGTCGAACCGATCAAGCGGGCGTTGGGGAAGGCGCGCCGCAGTTCAGCATAGGTGTTCAGCACGCTGTCGGGCGTCGGGGGACCCTCATTGTCGCCCGTGAACACGAGCGCGACCGCCTGCGTCGTTCCCGGCAGCACCATCGACGCACCGTAATTGGCGTGATAAATGCAGATGATCGCGCTGTCGCTCGCATCGTCACGCCACACAAAAATTGGTGGCACATCCGGCACCGTTGATGCCGGATTCACGCCGATATGCAGGAAGCGCACGCCTGCCTCAGCCAGCAGCGGGATCAGGGCGCGCGTGTGTCCGGGGACATCCGTCATTTTGGCGGCGATGGTCTGCCGACCGAAGCGCGCGTCCAGTTCAGCCGCTAAACCCAACGCGGCGCGCATCAGCGGCGCGTCCATCAATTCGGTGTGCGTAGTGAAGGGCAGCGCGTGCCAATTGATCAGTCCGTCCGCGATGGCGGCTTCAAGCGCAGCACGCTGATCGGGCGCTGCCGTGGCGAGATACTCCACCACCAACCATGCGCCTGTCGTCCAGCAGAACGGCGCTTCGGGATGCTCACGCCGCATTTGCTCTGCCAAGGCGACCGCGCGCGGCATAAATTCGTTGAAGTAGCGCGCGCTGACATTATGCGCGTAATCGGTGAAGCCTAAATCGAGATGCGTTTTGAAAATAACATGGACAAGATCAATCGCAGCGGTCATACCGACTCAACTTCAGCAGATGCAAAATAAATGGGGTTGGTCAGCGCGCGCACCTGCATCACGCCATTGATCGACTCGACCAACTGCGCACGCACATACAGCCGATCAGCCGCCGTCAGCCCGAACTCGTGAACCTCATCGGCGCTGCTGACCGTCTGTTCCACGATCAAGCCGTCGCTGTTATGAAGCTGCACAGTCGCGCCCTGCCCATCGATGACGCGAACGACACAGGTCAGCGGATCAGCGCGCGGCATGATCACATCCCCCATGATCGCCGCGTTGATGCTCAGGTGCAACCGCGCGCCGGTGGGCGACTCGCTGATGAAGGCGTGTCCCGCGCGCAGATTAGCCAGCAGTGCGGCGGGCGACGGATCGCCCTCGCAGTGAATGTACACCGTCGGCTGTCCCAACTTCGCCAGATGATCGCGTTTGGTGAAGTGGGTATCGCTGCCACCCACCGCGACATACCGCCGCCCCGCGCGCAGATGCGCTTCCCAAAAAGCTAAACAGACTTCGTTCAGAAACAGCCAATGCCCGTTCCACACTTCGACACAGTGAAATGTATCGACATCGGTAAACACCCAATCGGGTCCGTGCGGGCGTGGATGATTACACGACACCAGATCGCCACGTTCGCGGGCGGCGATCATCACGCGGCGCATTTCGTCACTCGACGTGACGCGAAACTCCAGCGGATCGCGCGCGCCCCACACATTCCAATGCCCATAATTTGTGGTCACTTCCATGCCGGGGATCAGCAGCAGCGGCGAGTCAATCCCGCGTGTGACGCTGTGCGCGCTCAGCACATTGTGATCGGTGATCGCCAGAAAATCGAAGCCGAGCGCTTCCGCCTGCGCGACAATTTCTTCGGGTGAACTGTCGCCGTCGCTGTGGAAGGTGTGACAATGCAGATCGCCTTTATACCAGCCATCGGCGCGGCGACGATCCGTGCGCGGCTGATCGCTCAGCGCCAGCAGCGACGGAAATAACGCTGTTTCCGTCAACGCCTGTGCTTCAGCAACTGTGATCTCGATGGTCACGCGATAAGCGCAGCCTTCAGCGTCGATGTTGTACAAGCCTAAACAGACATGCCATGTTCCCGCAAACAACGCGCCCGCCGTGTAGCCGGGCGTGGCGTCGGTCGCACTGATGAAGAATTCGCTGCGCGCGCCCCCGCTCCAACCCCGAAAGCCCGCGCCCATGAAATCAGCGCCGCGCGCATCGAACACACCCAGATCGATGATGCCCCCACCATCCTTCAGCGCTGCGCCAATCACATAGCGCACGTGGATGCTCGTAGCGTGCGCGGGAACGTCAAACGGCAGCAGGCGATACGTTCCCGCCTCGTGCGCTTCGGCGCGCCCATCGATCACATGCGTGATCATGGCAGCAAGTCGCCGGCTTCATCGTAGAAGAACAGGCGCGTCGGATCAAACGTCAGCCACACCTGCGCCGGATAATCGGGCAGATCATCGCCAAACGTGCGGATCGACACCAACTCTTTGCCCACATGCACGATCAGCAGCGACTCGCTGCCGAGCAACTGCACGACATATTTTTCCGCCACGATGCCGCCATCGACGGGCTGCGTGTGCGCGGTGATGTATTCCGGTCGAATGCCGAGCGTGCGCGCATTCGGCGGCACGGGCAGCGTCGGCGTCAGCGGAATCGCCGCCCCTTGCGGATCGATGATCACGCGCTGATCCTGCACGGATACGGGCAGCAGATTCATCGGCGGGCTGCCGATGAACGACGCCACAAATGTATTCGCCGGACGCTGATACACTTCCAGCGGCGCTGCCGCTTGAATGATACGTCCGCGCTCCATGACCACGATGCGATCCGCCAGCGCCATCGCTTCCGCCTGATCATGTGTGACATACACCGCCGTCACGCCGACGGTTTGCTGCAAATGTTTGAGGAAAGCGCGCGCCTCTAAGCGCAATTTGGCGTCGAGATTGCTCAACGGTTCGTCGAACAAAAACACCTGCGCCTGATGCACCACCGCCCGCGCCACGG
>JBGSRB010000437.1:0-2041 GCA_041737735.1 Anaerolineae bacterium
CCGCTTCAGCATCATCGAAAGCACCTTGCGCGAAGGTGAACAGTTCACCACTGCCACGTTTAGCACGGCGCACAAGTTGGAGATCGCGGGTCTGCTTGACGAGTTCGGCGTCGAGATGATCGAGCTGACCTCACCGTTAGCATCGCCGCAAAGCGCAGCCGATCTGCGCGCCGTGATCAACGCGGGCTTGCGCGCGCGCATCCTTACGCACATTCGCTGTCACCGCGACGACGCCCTGCGCGCGCTGGACACAGGCGTTCACGGGATCGACGTGGTGATCGGCACGTCGCCGCAGTTGATGCAGCACGGACACGGCAAGTCGATCGCGCAGATCATCGACGCCGCCGCCGACGTGCTGACCTTCATTCGCCAGCAAGCGCCGGACGTGATCTTGCGCTTCAGCACCGAGGATAGTTTCCGCAGCCGTGAAGCCGATCTGCTGCGCGTGTATCTGGCGGTTGCCGATCTGGGCTTGGTGGATCGCTTGGGCGTGGCGGATACGGTGGGCGTGGCGACGCCGAGTCAGGTGGGCGCGCTGGTGAGTCAGTTGGTGCGCCTCACGCGGTTAGACATCGAGTTTCACGGACATAACGACAGCGGCTGCGCCATCGCCAACGCTTATGCCGCGCTCGAAGCGGGCGCGACTCACATCGACACGACGATCTTGGGCATCGGCGAACGCAACGGCATCACGCCGTTGGGCGGATTGATCGCGCGCTTGTACACCTGCGATCAAACCTATGTCAGCAAATATAACTTGCGCCTGCTGCCGCTGATCGATCAGCGCATCGCGGCGTTGTGCGGCATCGTCATTCCGTTTAGCAATTACATCACCGGATCAAGTGCGTTCATGCACAAAGCCGGGATTCACGCCAAAGCGGTGCTGGCTGACCCCGCCAGTTACGAGGCGATCAACCCGGAACACTTCGGCATCCAGCGCGAGATCAGCATCGGGCATCGCTTGACGGGCTGGAACGCGATCCGCCGCCGCGCGCAGGATTTAGGCTTGCTGCTGCCCGATGCCACCGTGCAGCGCGTGACCCGCGTGATCAAAGCGCGCGCCGATCAGCAGCCGCTGACGCTGGCTGAGATCGACGCGCTGTTATTGGCGGAAGCGGAAAGCGAGGGCGCGCTGTGACGGGCTTCACATTTGCTGAGAAAGCGCTGGCACGGGCGGCAGGTATGGCAACGGCGCGCGCAGGGGATGTGCTGGATGTGCGCCCCGATTTGATCTTCAGCCACGATAACACCGCCGCGATTCGCTGCATCTTCGCGCAGATCGGCGCGCCGCGCTTGGCACGACCAGAACGCATGGCGATCACACTTGATCACGCCGCGCCCGCGCCCACCACCGCGCACGCGCTTAATCACGCCGAGATTCGCGCATTCGTGACGGAACACGGCATCGCCCATTTCTTTGAAGTGGGGCGCGGCATCTGTCACCAGGTGATCAGCGAAGAAGCGCTGATCCTGCCCGGCGAGACGATCTTCGGTTCCGACAGTCATACGACGCATTTCGGCTGGTTGGGCGCGTTCGGCATGGGCGTGGGACGCACCGAAATGGCGGCGTTATGGTCAACGGGCGAGCTGTGGCTGCGCGTGCCGGAAGCGGTGCAGATCACGCTGAACGGGCGCTTATCCGCAGGCGTGACGGCAAAAGACATTTGTTTGCGCTTACTCGGCGATCTGGGTGTGGCGGGCGGCGACTATCGCTCGATTGAATTCACGGGCGATGCGATCACGGCGCTGCCGCTGGATGAACGTCCGGTGATCCCCAACATGATGGCGGAATTCGGCGCGATGAATGCCTACTTTCCCCCCGATGAGGTTGTGTTCGCCGCGCTGGAAGGCAAACGCACGCGCGCCTATACGCCACTGTATCCCGATGCCGACGCGCACTACAGCGAACGGCACACGCTCGACGTGACCGCGCTCGATCCGCTGGTGGCGCTGCCGCATCAACCCGATCAGGTGGTCAGCGTGCGCGCAGCAGCAGGACAGCCGATTCAGCAGGCGTTCATCGGCACTTGCACGGGCGCGC
>JBGSRB010000308.1:0-4994 GCA_041737735.1 Anaerolineae bacterium
GCTTTGGCGATGATCGCCGCGCGCCGAATGTCGAGATCATCCACTTGCATGAGATGATCCAGCGCCAGCGCCAGCGTGCGCCGTGATGGAAAAATCGCCACGATCAAGTCACTCATGATCGCTACCTCCACATTTCACAACTACGGTCTAGCTTATGGGGGTGATGAACTGCGGCGCAAAATCCGCCAGCGTTTCGCGCAACGTGTCGAGATTAACCGCTTCGCCTTCAAACTCGATCAAGAGCGCCACCGAGCCAGCGTTCAAGTGCTGCGCGAGTTCTTCGAGCTGCGTGTTCTTGAAGCCCAGATCGATCAACCCGGCGGTGATGCCCCCCGTTGCCCCACCGATCAAGCCGCCGAACAGCGCCCCCGCGCCAATCGCCAGAATCGCGCCGACGCCGGGCAGCAAGAACGCGCCCAAGCCCGCCACGCCCAAAGCGCCCATCAGCGCGCCCAGCGTTCCCCCCGCAATGCTGCCTTCATCCGGGTTGATGTCGTCTTCCATAATGACCGTTTCACCGTCTTCAGCTTTGGCAATGACGGCGGAATGGCGAATTTTTACAGCATCAAGCGCGTGAATGCGATCCGCCGCATCCACGAGCGTTCCCCGCGTCGGGAAAACTAACATCACGATCTGTCGCAAATTCACGCCTCCTCAATTGATCTGATCAGATAATGAACAGTATACTCGATTCTCGCGTGTGGATCGCATTGGGAAAATCAGGTCATTTCAACCACGCCCTCATCGTGCAAAGGTGACAAGCGAACATTAACCGCATGGTCATACACGGGCGCGCGCGGATACGGTATGCTTAGGCGCATTCGCTTCATAACGATCTACATTTAGGTGATGATGACGGCATATCTGCGCGTGCTGCGCGAAAATCCCGATTTTGCGCGCCTGTGGCTGGCGCAAGTGGTCAGCTTATTGGGCGATTGGTTTAACACGATTGCGCTGTCGGCGCTGGTGGTCGCCTATAACCCGGAAAACAGCGGACTGGCGATCAGTGGGCTGCTGTTGGCGCGGTTCGTGCCGCCGCTGCTCATGAGTCCGTTGGCGGGCGTGCTGGTGGATCGCTTTGATCGCAAGCGCCTGCTGATCTGGAGTAACTTACTGCGCTCCGGTGTGGTGCTGCTGCTGCTGCTGGCGACGCAAGGCGTGGAATGGTTGTGGCTGATCTACGTGCTGACGATCATCCAATTCATTTTGTCGTCGGTGTTCGAGCCGGGACAAAGCGCGCTGATCCCCAACGTGATCAAGCGTGATGATCTGGTGGTGGGCAATACGCTGGTCAGCATTACGTGGTCGGTCATGCTGGCGCTCGGCGCGGTGATCGGCGGCGTGGTGGCGTCGCTGTTCGGCACGAATGCCGCGCTCGTCATCGACGCGCTGACGTTTGCCGTCGCGGGTGTGCTGCTGGCGGGCATCAAAGATTACAAGTTTGTGCCAAGCGTCGATACGCCGGAGCAACCGCGCCAGCAAGCGTCATTCAGCGACGGGCTGCGTTATCTGCGCGCAAATCGCACCGCCGCCAGCACATTGCTGGTCAAGTTTGGCGCCAGCTTGGGCAACGTCGATACGCTGCTGACGATCTTCGCCACGCAAATTTTCATCATGGGAGAAGGCGGACAGCTATCGCTTGGTCTGCTCTACAGTGCATTCGGCATTGGCTCGTTTTTGGGACCCACCCTCAGCAATCGCATCAACAACGGATCGATCCGCCGAATGCAGCGCTTGATCATCGTCGGGTTTATCGCCATCGCGCTCAGTTGGCTGCTACTGAGCGCGGCGTCCAGCTTGCTGTTGGTCACAGCGGCGATCTTTCTGCGGGCGATGGGAGGCTCGATCAACTGGACGTACAGCACGGTGATCATCCAAAAATCGACGACGGATGCCTACTTGGGGCGCGTGTTCTCGCTGGATATGGCGCTGTTTTATTTGGCGACGGTCGCCAGCGCGCTGATTCACGGCTTACTGGTGGATGCGTTGGGCATCGACAATTTAGCGATCATCGCGGTCGGCACGTTGGGCGTCAGCAGTGTGGTGCTGGTGGTTTGGTTCATTCTGACCAAGCGCGGGGGGCGTGAATATGAACGTTCATTAAGCATCGTTGAAACGAAGGGCGATGTCACTGTGTGATGTTTACAGCTTTTTGATCAGTTTTTGTGGTGTTTACACACCCACAATCGCACCTTAATCACGACTAAATTAAATAGAGTACAATGATGTTGGGTAGCGGAAGTATGGGTTTGGTTTTAGTTGACAAATCCCAACATTTGCAACATTATTTGTAATTGTACCAACCAAAAGTGGAGACAAGCACATGCCTGAGCAACGGAAAATCGAATTTGAACGGGATGACATGGTGGCGGAAACTTACCGTCATTGGCACGCAGGTTCGGAGAAATACACGGGCGGCGACGCGCTGATCACCGCGCTGGACAACGGCTGGCGGATTGATGGCGTGATCTTCCGGCAGGAATTTTGGCTGGCGGGTGTGCGCCGCGTGTGCATTTTTCATGTTGACCTGACCAGTAGCAGCGGCGAGAAAACCCGCATGTTGGTCACGCAGAATCCGTTTATCACACGCTTTCTGCACGAAACCGAGCATCAAGTGGTGCAGATCAACCAGCGCACCATGACCGATTACAACCCACTGAGCTAACGCGCGTGCCGCGTATCGTGCTACTTAAAAACTGAAAAAATAATTTTGCTGCCCACCCTTTGCCTATAAACGGGGCGATCTCACCCAGATCGCCCCGTTTGCGTTTTAGAGCGCAGATCGCTGGAAAAAAATCATGTCCATCAGCATAAAGATTAGGAGTGCTAACTTTTTTACGTCAGATTGAGACACTGCTAACCTTTAGCTCATGTTGCCTGACTACAGTCGTGTGCATCTTTCCGAACGTTATTCAGGAGTCAGCGCAGCATGGCGCGCATCATCGTGATCGGCAGTGGGTTCGGCGGCTTGGGCGCAGCGATTCGACTCGCGGCGCGCGGGCATGAAGTCGAACTATTTGAGAAGCGCGACAAGCTGGGCGGGCGCGCATATGTGTATGAGCAGAACGGCTTCAAGTTCGATGGCGGACCCACCGTGATCACCGCGCCGTTCATGTTCGATGATCTGTTCGCGGCAGCCGGACGCAAGCGTGAAGATTACATTACGTTTGTGCCGTGCGATCCGTTTTATCGCATCTTCAACCACGAAGGACGCAAGTTCGATTACAACGGGGACGAAGCCTTCATCCTCGAACAGATTCGCCAGTGGAATCCCGATGATATGGACGGCTATCAGCGCTTCATCGCCACCACCAAGCCCATTTTCGAGAAGGGCTTTATGGAATTGGCGGATAAGCCGTTCCTGCACTTCATGGATATGATCAAAGTCGCGCCTGATCTGATCAAGATGCAGTCGTATTTAAGCGTCTATCGCTATGCGTCGCAGTTTGTCAAAGACGATTTTTTGCGCCGCGTGTTCTCGTTCCACCCGCTGTTGATCGGCGGCAACCCGTTCGATGCGCCGTCGATCTACGCGATGATCCACTATTTGGAGCGCGAATGGGGCATCCACTATGCGATGGGTGGCACGGGCGCAATCGTCGCGGGCATGGCGCGCCTGTTTGAGGAACTGGGCGGCGTGATCCACCTGAACGCCGAGATCAATCAGATTATGGTCGATCAAACGCGCAAAGACCGCGTGACCGGCATTCGTTTGCAGGATGGCACAGTGCATACCGCCGATCATGTCGTGTCGAATGCCGATGTTGGTTTCACCTATCGCAACCTGATCGCGGCGCAGTTCCGCCGCAAATGGACAGATCGCCGCGTCGCCAACCTCAAATACAGCATGTCGCTGTTCGTGATCTATTTCGGCACGAAAAAGCGCTATCTTGACAGCGGTTTGGCGCATCACAACATCATCTTGGGCAAGCGTTATCAAGGCTTGCTCGATGATATTTTCAACAAGCAAGACCTGGTCGATGATTTCTCGCTCTATCTGCACATGCCCACGATCACCGATCCGTCGATTGCGCCGGAAGGTCACGAGAATTTCTACGTGCTGTCGCCCGTGCCGCATCTCGGATCAGGCACCGACTGGACGAAGCAGGCGAAGCCATATCGTGATAAGATCATGCAGTTCCTTGAGGACAATTACCTGCCTGATCTGCAAGCCAACATCGTCGCGGAACACACCATCGACCCGCTGCACTTCCAGAACACGCTGAACAGCTATATGGGATCGGCGTTCTCGGTGCAGCCCATCCTCACGCAGTCGGCGTGGTTCCGCCCGCATAATCGCTCGGAAGACTTCGAGAATCTCTACTTTGTCGGCGCGGGAACCCACCCCGGCGCGGGCTTGCCCGGCGTGTTGTCATCGTCGATCATTGTGGAAAATCTTATCGGGGGTGGGTCGCCGCGCACGGTTGATCCGCGCAATGCACAGATTGAGATGGCATAAATGAGTTTACGACTGCCGCAGCCCGCCGCGTGGGAAGCGCCCTTGCTCGATTGGGCGTATACCGCCATGGAATCGCACCATCCGGCGCGCTATGTCCATGCCGACCCCGATGGTTTGCGTTTCGCTTACGCGCACTGCGCGGCGATCACGCGGCAGTACAGCCGCACGTTTTACATTGCGTCGGGTTTGCTGCCCGCTGCCAAACGGCGGGCGGCGCGCGCGCTCTATGCCTTCTGCCGCGTGAGCGACGATCTGGTCGATCAGGTGGATGAGCGCGACGAGGCGGATTTTCGCCTCAACCGGATTGATGATCGGCAAACGGCGCTGGCGGCATGGCGTGCGCTGGCGCTGGACGCGCATCCGCCCGCCGATGAGCCGGTCGCGCTGGCATGGGCGGATACGCGCGCACGCTTCAACATTCCCAACGGTTACGCCGAACAGTTGATCGATGGCGTGGCGCGCGATCTCGACCAGACGCGCTATCAAACCTTCGATGATCTGGCGGCGTATTCGTATGGCGTGGCGTCAACCGTCG
>JBGSRB010000456.1:0-3263 GCA_041737735.1 Anaerolineae bacterium
TGGCGTGGATGACGCGGCACTGCGCGTGCTGCTCGATCTGTATAACGCCGATCCCGCCGATGCGGGCGCTGACGCAGATCGCACGTCTTACGACGATGACGCCGCCCGCCCGACGTGGCACAGCGGCACGGAGTCCGCCGATGAAGATACCGCCTTCGACGATGTCACCAACGCGACCAACGCCGCGACCGATTTCACGGGTTTGAAAGAAACGCAGCTTGAGACGGGTTTGTATCCCGCGATTGATGCTGACGTACACGCCGATCTCTATCAGAGTGAAGAAACCAGTGTCACCTTTTTCAACGAACCGACGCCACCGCCCACCGCATCGCTGAGTAAAGCGCCGCGCGGTGGCGGATGGTCAGACAGCCCGATTCCGCCAGCGGGCGAATATGCTGTCGGGCAGCGCATCGCGGATCGCTATGAGATCGCGGATGTCAAGCGCGGCGGCATGGGCGTGGTCTATCTATGCTACGATCATGAGGATCGCGTGCCGGTGGCGCTCAAGAGTTTTCAGGCGCGCTTTCTCGATAATGACCGCGCCATTGCCCGCTTCACGCAAGAGGCGCTGACGTGGGTGCGGCTCGAAAAACATCGTTACATCGT
Source organism: Anaerolineae bacterium (assembly GCA_041737735.1). GTDB lineage: Bacteria > Chloroflexota > Anaerolineae > Aggregatilineales > Phototrophicaceae > Flexifilum. The sequence continues at coordinate 607 of JBGSRB010000456.1, forward strand.
GCAAGCGCGCATCGTCCAGCACATCGCCGGACGCCCTTACATCATTCTCGAACACATCAGCGGGCCTGAAGGCTTGGACGCCGACCTCAAAAGCTGGATCGAGCATAAGCGCATCACCTTGCCGACCGCGATTGAGTTCGCGCTGCATGTCGCGCTGGGGATGCAGCACGCCACGCAGCGCGTGCCGGGGTTGGTGCATCGTGATCTCAAGCCTGCCAACATTCTGGTCACGCATGATGGCATCGCCAAAGTGACCGATTTCGGCTTGGTGCGGTCGCTCGAACTGGATGCTACGCTCAATTACATCGAAAGCGAGAGCAGCGCAGGCATTCCCGCTAGCGACCGCTTGACGCGGCACGGCGCGATCATCGGGACAGCGCCGTATATGTCGCCCGAACAGTGCCGCGCCGAAGATGTCGATCTGCGTTCGGATGTGTATTCGTTCGGCTGTCTGCTGTTCGAGATGCTCACGGGGCATCATCTGTTTCAGGTGCGCAAGTTTGATGCGTGGCTGCAAGCGCATCTCAATGAAACGCCGATCTTGACGCCGACCGAGCAAGGTTACATCACGTCGGATTTGCAACTGTTGATGCTGCGCTGTCTCGCCAAGCGTCCGGCGGATCGCCCGTCAACGTGGGGCGAGATCGCCGACGAACTGCTGCATATCTATGTGCGCGAAACCGGGGATCAACCGCTGCTGGAAGTGACGGGTCCCGCGCTCGAAGCGCGCGAATTGATGGATAAGGGTTATTCGCTGACCGAACTCAATCGGCTGGATGAAGCGCTCGAAGCGTATGACCGTGCCATCGCCCTGCAACCCGATTATGCGTGGGCGTGGGCGCGCAAAGGACGCACGCTGCGTCTGCTCGAACGCTATACCGATGCACTGACAGCCTATAACGAAGCGCTGCACTTGCAACCGCGCTATGCGTGGGCGCATAAAGGACGCGGCATTGTATTCGAGCGCCTCGGTCGCCTCAACGACGCGATCACCAGCCACCGCGCCGCCGCCGAGATCGATCCCGATGATGTGTGGAACTGGTATAACCAAGCCGACGCACTGTATCAGCTTGATGATCTCGATGGCGCGCTGCTCGCGCTGGATCGCGCGCTGGCGGTCGATCCCCGTCACCCGAATACGTGGGCGAAACTGGGACAGATTTATCGGCGGCAGGGTGATTATTCGCAAGCGCTCAACGCCTATGAGCAGGCGATCCGCTTCGATCCGTCGTATTCATGGGCGCATAACGGCGCGGGCTTGGTGCTGAAAGCGTTGGGCAGCCATGTCGATGCGCTGATGGCGTTCAAGCGGGCGGCGCGCCATCAACCGGATGAGGTGTGGCACTGGTACAACATCACCGAGACGCTGGTCGAACTCAAGCAGTATGACGAAGCGCTCAACACCGCGCAGCAGGCGGTGCGCGTCGATCCGACTCATGCGTTCAGTTGGGCGAAACTTGGTCAAGTGCTGCGCTATCTGCGTCGTTTGGATGAAGCGCTCGACGCTTATGATCGCGCGGTGGCGCTGCAACCCGATTACGCTTGGGCGATTAACGGGCAAGGCATCGTCTTAGAACAGCTTGAGCGTTATGAAGAAGCGCTGGCAGCATATCGGCGCGCGGCGGAAGTCGCCGGGGCGGATGTGTGGCATTGGTACAATCAGGGGAATGTGCTGGCGCTGCTCAAGCGTCATGATGAAGCGGAATCCGCACTCAGGCGGGCGCTGGCGCTGAACTCGGAACACGCGCGCAGTTGGGCGCGTTTGGGCAACATTTATCGCGTGCGCGGTGATTACGAGCGCGCGTTGAAGGCGTATCAGCACGCCACGCAGATCGAGCCGCATAACGCTTGGGCATGGAATGAGATCGGCATCACGTTAGAAGCTTTAGGGCGCACGGAAGAAGCGTTGACCGCCTTTCAGCAGGCGGGTGTCGCTGCCCCGCGCGATCCGCAATATCTCTATCAGCAAGCCGATATGCTGCTGACGCTGCGCCAGCACGATGATGCCTTGGCGCTGCTCGATCACGCGCTGCGGCTGGACAATCGGCGCGCGCAATCATGGGCAAAAAAGGGACAAGTGCTGCGCCGCCTCAACCGACACAGCGAAGCCCTGCGCGCTTATGCCCGCGCGGTCGAACTCGATCCCGATTATGCGTGGGCATGGAACGGGCGCGGCATGGCGTTGATCGCGCTCAATCGTTACGACGAAGCGCTGACCAGCTTCCGCCGCGCGTCGGAACTTGACCCGAACGATGTGTGGTACTGGTACAATCAAGGGGATGCGTTAGTGGCGTTAGGACATCAACGCGCGGCGGTCGAGTGTTTCGAGCGCGCCTTGAGCCTGAAGCCCGACCATCAAGAAAGCTGGACGAAACTCGGTCAGACCTTCCGCCGCTTGGATCGGTTGGATGACTCGCTCGCCGCGTTCGACCGCGCGTTAGCGCTCAACCCGCATCATGCGTGGTCATGGAACGGGCGCGGCTACACGCTCGAATCATTGGGGCGGCGTGAAGAAGCCTTCGCCAGCTATGAGCGCGCGCTGCTCGAAGACGACGGTGTGATCTGGTTTCACGGCAACTTGATCGACCTGCTGATCGAATTGGGCGATCTCGATGGCGCGCTGAACGCGGCGGAGCAAGCGGTCGAGCGCCTGCCCA
>JBGSRB010000520.1:0-4081 GCA_041737735.1 Anaerolineae bacterium
GCGTGGATGCCGCACGGCAAGGGATTATGTGGCGGGCGGAAAATGTTGGTACACCTGTGCAAATCGCGGTGGCGGGTGATCTGGTGGGCGTGATGACCGAAGCCAACGAGATGCTGACCATCCATGCGGGAACGGTCGTTCAGCGTGCGCTGCTGCGCGAAGTGGGGGCGCTGACAGCAGCAGGTGATGCGCTGATCGCGTATACGCGCGGCGGCTTGTGGTCGGTGGATGCGGGCGGCACGTGGTCACTGCTGGATGAATCCGCGCCTGCTGGTGGTTACTCGGCAGCAGTTACAGCGCTGCCCGACGGATCGCTGGCGCTGTTCGATGGCGAAGCGCTGCATGCGCACGGTTGGCGCACGCCGATTGCGAATGTGAACGGACGCGCAGCACTAGCGGTCTATGACGATGTGCTGCTGCTGATCAGCACGGACGGCGTGATCGCCGCCGTGCGCGCGGCTGACGGAGCGCTGTGCAACCGCGCGCAGGTGTGGGGTGATGCGCGCTCACGGATGTGGCACGCGCTGGGTGGCGATGGTGTGCTGCGCATCCACAGCGCTGATCAGGTGATCGGCTTCAACTGGCGCGCTTTTTTGATGGCGTGCGGGTGACACGCTTTCAAAACGCGGCGTGTTTCGTTTGCATTTGCTCAATGCAGGCGCGTGTTTCGGCTAAGGTATTGGTGACGACAAAAGCCGTGTCGGGAAATTGATTTTTGTAGAGCGCGTTGAACGTGTGTCCGATGGTCTTGAGCAGGGCATTCTTGCCCGTGACCAGAAAGATCGCGCTCACGTTATGCGTGCTGAGGGTGGTGGCGTGCCGCCCAATCGTGAGCATGTCTTGAGGCACAGGCGCGTCGATCAGGTTGACAATAACGTAATAGATGCGCTCATCGCGGCTGTTGGCTTGGCTGGCGTCAATGGCGGCGCGAAAATCTAACCAGTTCCATGCGCCATCGAAATCGAAGCGGACGATCGTGTGTTCGGCGTCTTCCCACGTGATGTTGATAGGCATAATGTTCCCTCCGTATATTTAGATTATACCGCACATATGTTCGTAAATGCAAGAGCGAAATCACGCAGCTTACAAGGCGATTCCCATCAAATAAAGGGCAAGCAGTCTGATCGGTTCGCCCGCATCCGCCACAACCACACGGGCGAATCATGCGTATAATGGTGTGCTGGTTCGTTCAGTGGTCGATCGTTCGTTTAGGGAGTAAGCATGAGCAATCAACACAGCGTTATTCGCGCACGCGGCTTGACCAAAGATTTACCGTTAGGCAAAACCGTGGTTCATGCGCTGCGCGGCGTGGATATGGACATTTACGGCGGCGAGATCGTCGGCATTGTGGGACCTTCCGGCAGCGGTAAAAGCACGCTGTTGGGTTTGATCGGCGGGCTGGATCAGCCGACGAGCGGCACGATTGAGATCGACGGCGTGGATATTTCGCGCATGAGCGAAGATCGCTTGACCGAGATTCGCAACGAGAAGATCGGCTTTATCTTCCAATTTTTTAACCTGATCCCGACGCTGACAGCAGTGGAAAATGTGCTGCTGCCGATGCAATTCGCGCGTAAAAGCCCCAAGAATCCGAATCAGCGGGCGAAAGACCTGCTCAATATGCTTGGGTTGAATGACCGCCTGCATCATCGTCCGGCGGAATTATCGGGCGGACAGCAGCAGCGCGTTGCCATTGCGCGCGCGCTGGCGAATCAGCCGCCGCTGCTGCTGGCGGATGAACCGACGGGCAATCTCGACAGCGAGTCGGGCGCGCTCGTGCTGCAAACGCTGCGCGACATTCGGCAGGCGGAAGGCACGACGATTGTGATCGTCACGCATGACCCCGAACTTGCCGCCAATGCGGATCGCGTGCTGACGCTGATCGATGGGCGCATCATTCAAAATGAGCCGATTCAGGCGTGAGGACGACGCGCTCATCTGCTAAAATTGCTGGGTTCACTTCCATCCATCAGCGAGAGGCAGAAATTGATATGAGCGCGTCGTATGAAACGTATCCGGTTGAAGTCGCGGGCATCAAGCGCGATCTACGTCTGTTCGAGATCAAGCCCGGCGTGCGGATCGCCATCCTCAACATTTTGGGCGACACCGAGTTGGTGCAGGCAGCCAGTCGAGCCTTAGCGCCGCTGCTGGTGGAAAAAAACATCGAGATTTTGGTGACGGCGGAGGCGAAAAGTATTCCACTGGCGTATGCGCTGTCGATTGAATTGGGTTTGCCTTACGTGGTGCTGCGGAAATCGCATAAACCGTATATGGGCGACTCGCTCAGGTCGGAAACGTTGAGCATCACGACGGGCGAACCGCAAACACTCTATCTCGATGAGAAAGATCGCGGGCTGATCGCGGGTAAGCGCGTGGCGTTGATTGATGATGTGATCTCGACGGGCAGCACCTTACAGGGAATGCGCTTGATCATGAACGCGGTCGGCGCGAATGTAGTGACCGAAGCGGCGATCTTCACTGAAGGCGACCGCGCGCAGTGGCTCGACATTATCGCGTTGGGGCATTTGCCCGTGTGGGTGGATGGCTGAATGCTGCGGCTAAGCGTCGGGCGTAAACGCAACGACCGCGCCTTGCACATCGACGCGCACGCGGTCGCCGATGGCGATGCTCGATTGCGCCCAGACGCGCGCCTCAAGCGTAAAATCCCCCGCGTGGTGCAGTGTGAGCAGGCGATAGTAGCCGAAGTAACGCATGTGTGTCACGCGGGCGTTGCCGTCAGGGGCGGGCGTGAGCGCTAACGCTTCCGGTCGAATGAGGACGCGCACCGTGCCGCGCGCCGGACGCGCTAACGCCAGCGTACCAAGCGGCGTGATCACGCTGTCGCCGTCGGCGTCACCGGGCAGATAATTGGCTTCACCGAGAAAGTCGGCAAGTTCGGGCTGCTGCGGAAAGCGGTAAAGGTCATCGGGCTTGCCGATCTGCACCAGTTTACCGCCTTGCATCACGGCGATCTCATCGGCAAGACGCATGGCTTCCTCTTGATCGTGCGTGACGAAGATCGCCGCCGCGCCCGTTTGATTGATGATCGTGCGGACATCTTCGCGCATGGTTTTCCGCAACGCCGCATCCAAATTCGAGAATGGCTCATCGAGCAGCACTACAGCGGGCGACGGTGCAAGCGCGCGGGCTAAAGCGACGCGCTGCTGCTGTCCGCCGCTGAGTTGATAGGGGAAACGCGCGCCTTTGCCGTCCAAGCCGACCAGTGCCAACACATCATCGACGCGCTGCTTGCGCGCTTGACCGCGCATATCTTTGAGCGCAAACTCGATGTTCTGGGCGACGGTCAAATGGGGGAACAGCGCGTAATCCTGAAAAACCATGCCGATCTGCCGTTGTTCGGGTGGAATCCAAGCGTGATCGCCTGACGCCAAAACGCCATTCACCCACACTTCACCCGTTTCGGGACGTTCTAAGCCCGCCACCAGACGCAGCGTTGTGGTTTTGCCGCAGCCGCTGCCGCCAAGCAGGACGAGAAATTCGCCCGTGCTGACGCTGAACGAGACATCATCGACGGCGCAGGTTTGATCATAAAACTTCGTGACGTTCTTCAGACGAATGACGGCGTTTGCCAAATGGATTTTCTCCTACACGCATCAGGATCAGCACGGGGATCAAACCGATGATCAGGATCATCAGCGCCGGGATCGATGCGCTTCGATGCCAACCTTCAATACTCAGGAAATACGTCCGCAGCGCCAACGTATCCATGCCAAACGGACGCAGCAGCAGCGTGGCAGGCAGTTCTTTCATCACATCGACGAACACCAGCAGCGCGCCCGTTGCCAAGCCCGTGCTGACCAGCGGCACATGAATCCGCCGCAGGATGCGCCACATGCCCGCGCCCATCGTGCGCGCCGCGCCTTCCATCGACGGGCTGATCTTCTCCATGCTGGTGTTGGTGCTGTTGAAACCCACCGCCATGAAGCGCACGACGTAAGCATAAATCAGTGCGAGAATTGTACCCGTCAGCAGATACGCGGGCGATGCCCAACCGAGAAAGTCGACGGCGAAATCGGTCACGGCGGCGTCAATCGGGTTGACGACGACCAGCACACCTGCC
>JBGSRB010000522.1:0-1837 GCA_041737735.1 Anaerolineae bacterium
CATCCTCTCGACGCGCCAAACGGGACATGTCTCCGCCATCGGCTTGCACCTGTATACGCAAATGCTGGCAACCGCTGTCAGCAAGTTGAAAGCCGAACAAGGCATGACCGCGAACGCGCCGATCGCACCGACGATCAGCGAACGCGGCGTGCAGATCGATCTGCCGCTGCCCGCTTACATTCCGGCTGAATACGTCAGCGATATTTCGCAGCGGCTCACGCTGTATCGGCGCATCGGCGGGTTGAACACACCCAGCGAGATCGACGCCATGCGTGCCGAACTGATCGACCGCTTCGGCGCGCTGCCCCCCGCCGTCGAAGGCATGTTGTATCAGATGGTGGTCAAACTGCTGGCGCAGGCTGCCAACGCGACGGCGATCCTGTTCCGCGCGGGGCAAGTCGAGTTACGCCTGCCCTATCTGGTCGAGATGGATCGTGAAGCGCTGCAAGTGCAGCTTGGACGCGATGTCCGTGTGACGCGCCCCGCCCTGCTGCTGACTAGCCCGCCAGAACTGTGGCGCGAACGCTTAGTCGAAGTGCTGCGCTTTCTGGCGACACAGGTGCGCGCGGCAGTGGGCATTTAAGGTCAGGCGCGCGTAATCAGGGTACAATAAACTTAAGTGCTGGTGAAAAAGGCGAGTCACGATGGACGCGGAAAAAGTCGGGGATATGACGCGGGCGGAATTAGAAGCGCTGATCGACACTCGCGTACAGCGGGCAAAACGGCGGGCAAGGCGCGAGCAGCGCCCTGAACGCCTGTTAAGCGCCATCATGGCGTCGGTTGAGCAAAATCGAATTGTGCCAACCACGGAAGCGCCAACTAATCAAGAACTGGTGCGCCATGATCGGGATGGGGTATGGCAGACAAATATGTGATCGATGCCAGCGCCCTTGTTGATTATTTTGTTCAAGGACAATACACCACCACTGTAACCAAGTTGATTGTCCATTTAGGACAAGGCACTGATTTACACATTCCCGAATTTGGCTTGCTCGAATGTGGCAATGTCATTTGGCAACGTACACGGCGCACCGAGAATCGCATCGAACAACAGCAAGCGCTCATGCTTGTCAACGATTTAGTCGATCTGCCTTTAATCATTGGAGAAACGCTGCCGCTGTTGCCTCGCGCCTTACAAATCGGCTTGACGCATAATCTTGCCATCTACGACTCGCTGTATATCGCGCTGGCGGCAGCGCTCCATGCTCCACTTATTTCCGTCGATCAGCGCCAGAATGACGCCGCGCGCAGCGCGGGCGTGGCGCTTAAGGCGATAACGGATTTCTCATCCTCAGATGAAGGAGAAGGGTAAGTCATGGCGGATTTTGAACTCATGCGGCGTTTAGTGACCGACGATGGCGGCAAGATTTTGCTGCTCGTGCTGGATGGCTTGGGCGGTTTGCCGCGCGTGCAAGGCGGCTTGACCGAACTCGAAGCCGCCAGAAAGCCCAACATGGATCGGCTGGCGCGCGAAGGCAGCGTCGGCTTGAGTATTCCGGTGGCGCGCGGCATCACCCCCGGCAGTGGTCCCGCGCATCTCGGCTTATTCGGCTATGACCCGCTGGTGTATGACATCGGGCGCGGCGTGCTGGAAGCGATTGGCATCGGCTTGGATGTGCAAGAGGGTGACGTCGCGATGCGCGGTAATTTCGCCACGCTCGACGCCGATGGCAACATCACGGATCGGCGCGCGGGGCGCATCTCGACCGAAGAAGGCGAACAGCGGATCGAACTACTCAAAGACATTCAGATCGACGGCGTCGAAACCCAGATTCGCATTGGCGAAGGCTATCGCTTTGCGCTGGTGCTGCGCGGCGCTGGCAAGAATGTTTTCGCG
>JBGSRB010000530.1:0-1516 GCA_041737735.1 Anaerolineae bacterium
CGTCAACGCGCCTTGTCCCTGCGCGACCACTTCCACGCGCGCGCCGCTGGCAAGCGCCACTAGCGCGGCGGTGAGTCCGGCGAGTCCCGCGCCGATGATCACGATGCGGGGAGCATTTGTCCCCCTCTCCGTTAGCTTGCGCTTGCCAAAGGCAACATTCGGGGAGGGGCTAGGGGTGGGGTCTGGGTTGAAATCCACATCATCGACTGCCCCTACGGGGGTGGAGTACGGGATCATCCCCAGCACGCGACCGTAGAGATGCTCCGCCAGCAGGGTTTGGCGCAGATTATGCCCCCACAGCAGCGGCTTCATGCCGCCGAAGCGTCGTTCGGCAAAGTCGGTCAGCAGTGCACGTGTGTGATCGGGTTGATCGCGCACGACTTCATGCCGGATCGCCGCCGCGCGATAAGCACAGAATCCGCCCTGACAGGGTCCCATGCCGACGCGCAGATCGCGCCGCAAGTCGTTGAGTTCGACCACTGTGCCGCCTGCCAGCGCCGACTCGATCTGCGAACGGGTGACGATCTCGCATTCACACACCAGCACATCGTCATGCGTCTTGTGTTCGTAGGCGTTGAGGCGGTCGCGCAGGTGATGAGTGTGCGCGTTCGCTGCGCCATGCACAGGCGGCAGCGGTGTGGATGCAGTTGTACACGGTGCGCTCAGGTTGAGATACGCGGCGGCGGCATCGACGGCTTTTTCCGCCATGAGGCGATAGGTGGTCAGTTTGCCGCCGATGATACTGATCAAGCCGGGAATGCCCGACTCGGCGTGATCCAGCACGGTGAAGGTGCGCTTCGCCGCGCGTCCGTCGCCACCGGGATCATACAGCGGACGCACGCCGCCCCACGCCCGCAGAATCCGCGCGCGGCTGATGCCGGGCGTCATCGATTCCATCTCGTCGAGAATGCGCGTGATCTCCCATGCTTCGACGCGCGTATCACCGGGATCGTCGGTGGTGACGCTGGTCGTGCCGATCACGCTGACCGTGCCAACCGGGACGAAAATATCGCCATCGCCGGGCATCCGCAACTTGTTGATCACGGTGTTCACCCAACGGATGTTGTATGCCAGCATCGCGCCGCGACTGAGCCTCATGCCGAAGTGCGCGCCCGCCAGCCCTGCGACTTCCGCCGCCCACGGTCCCGCCGCGTTGACGACCATCTTGCAGGTGATCGTCACGATTTCGTTTGTGCGCAGATTCAGCACCCGCGCGGCGGTGATGCGTCCCTGCTCGATGACGAATTCCTCGACGCGGTGATAAGTGAGGAATGTCCCGCCCGCCTGCTCTGTCCCGGTCTTCAGCGCATGGACTAAATCCCACGAATCGCAGGTCCCATCGGGGACTTCAAACACACGCTCGACGCGCGGATTGATGACACGCTCCCGTTTGAGCGCCGCACCGACGCTGATTTCGTCCGTCGGGATGCCGCACGCCGCGCAGCCTTGCAGCCATTGATCGACATACGCGGGGTCATCGCCGGGGCAGAAGATGAAAAAGCCGCTGGTATCTTCC
>JBGSRB010000542.1:0-7721 GCA_041737735.1 Anaerolineae bacterium
GCTGCAAGCCTGGCAGCATCATCTCGCGCTCACCCTGCTTGCCAGTTGGTTCGTCGCCGAAACCCGGCTCGATTGGCGCAAACACTATCCCACCGACCCAACTTTAGTCCAAGAGTATGACCGTGATGACATCCGCATGGACAGGCTTCCCCAGTTGTCGGTCGCCAATATCCGTGAACTGCTCCGAGCGACCCTTCCGCTCCCTCAACTCTCCCTTGATGAGGCTGCGACTTTGGTGGTTTCTCATCTCGACAACCGTACCCGCTCGAGGCGTTCTCGCCTCAAAAACCAGCGTAGTCCCTAATCTGACATTGGCGTACTATATAAGGAGAGAACCAGCATGAACGTGAAAACCGCAGGGCGTACCGACCTTGAGCAGTACTTTTCTATCAGCGGAGTCTTTAAGAACACCAAGCTGACCCACACTCCGCTGCTCGTGTTTGTGACGAGCGAAGATACCGTCACCGTCGAAATTATCGACCGTGCGAAAGAGCTGCTCAACTATCCCGACGCGACGCCGGTCATGGGGCAGTGGCGCGGCGAGTGGCGCAGCGACTTCTTCCAGTTCACGGTCGGGCAGTATCGTGCCTTTCTTGAAGCCGGCGATGACACGGCGAAACACAAGCGCTGACGTCTGCCGCTGTTGATGAAGCGATCGTTCAGCTTGTGAGCCACGACAAACGCCAAATCTATGGCAGGAAACTCCATGCAGATACCACCGTGAACGAGTGGTGGTGTCTGCATGGCAACACGAGACAAGAAATGCCTACAGAATTCCAACCTAATGCTCCGCATTTCCTACTGGCTGCCGTCGGGCGGCTCTCTTCGGACAAGCGCTTACTTCCACTTTCGGGGGCAAGGTCACTTGCGAGGGGGGGATGGATTCCCAGTCAATCCACACATCCTGCTGTTGCCCCGCGAGCGCATCACGTAGATTGCCGACAAAGTCTTTATCCAGCCGGGAATACGAGATGAAAATGTCACTCATTCAACCAAATCCAGACTAAACTATGATGATGAGAGAAATTATGCTAAGAATATCAGAAAGTCCAGAATCGCGGAAAACATCTCAGACGGCACAAGCGGTAGAAGTTGAGACACGTATTTCTACCAAATTTAAAAAACATACCCTATCGAGAGTTCGGTTCGACCTCACAAATTATGCTTGAAGTCGAATTATCCAAGCCTGATTCTATAAGCACCTTACACCATAGAACTTTGCCCGTTGGATCAGTCGTTGGAAAAACATGGTCTCGCTTCCTTAGTAATCGGAGATGTTGGTCTCAACACGGGGATTATATCGAGTTTTCACAAGGAGCAGACGCGATGGATCTGTTAAGTAGCCTCCACAGCACGATTGATGGCAAGCAGGGGGTGGTCAAGCGCGAAGTCTCAACGATTTACGTGGACAGCTCCCATTCGCGGATCACCTTGTCGATGAATTCCGGTATCGACAGCATGAGACGAATTTCATCGACGGAGACAGTTGGATACTCAACGGCATCCCGCAGCGCCAACGCGCTGGCAGTCCCCGCCGCTTCACCCATCGCCATCATCGTGCGCGAAAGCCGACACGATGACGCGGCAATGTGCGAGAACGACGAACCGCGCGTGGCGGTGATCAAATTATCGTATTCACGGGGCAGCAGACAGCCATAGGGAATCCCATACGGTTGGTCGAGTTCGCCCAGATGGGGTCCCTTCACGCGGCGCTCACCGTGCGTATCCAGCGCGTGATCGGAGAAGGCGATCAACTCATCGCGGTGCTCTTGATGCAGCAACCCGGCGCGCACATCTTTTTCGCGCAGCACCACCCGCCCGACTAAGCGGTGCGATTCGCGGATGCCCACCAGCGGCATCATCCCGACGAATTGATACCCGTCGAAGCCATATTCGGTTTGCAAGCGATACCAATGGGCATACATGCGCGCCTGACAAATCTGCCGCGCCACCTCATAGGGATGAGTGTGGAATTCATAACCCTGCATTGTCGGCAGCGTGTTCAGGCACAAGTCGCCATTGGGGTATTCGGTGATGGCGGTCGCTGGGCGATTTTGCGCGAACCACGCTTGAACATCTGGCTGACGTGCGGCATCGGGCAAGTCATCGATGCCCCGTTCGGCGCGCGGCGTCGCCCGAAACACCTGCGAAATGCCGTTGACTATGGACGAAGGCGTTTCTGGCGCAGATAGTTCATCGTAGACGGCAGCAGCTTCTTCGCCAAATGCGGTCGCACATTCGGCGGCGCGACACAAGTGAATCCCGCCCGACGCATCGATAAAATAACGACTTCGTATCTCATAAGCGTCGCCACCATCCAATGGTTCGACAACGACCGACTTGATCCGCCGCCCCTCGACGCGGACATTAGTGAAGCGCGTCCGGTAGCGAATCTCGACGCCGACTTCGTGCAGCATCGCTTCCATCACATCCGACATCAATTGTGGCTCGAAATGCACCCGCCGCCAATCGACGCGCGGCTTGGCGGAACGACGCAGCGATTCCTCGTAACTGGATGCCGGATCGATGGTCGATAAGCCATACGGTTCGTCGGGGCTGTAGAAATGCGTCGTCTTACCGACGCCAACTGCATCTGGCAATTGGCGCAGACGCTCGTAGAGTTCGTAATGAATACCCAACCCACCAACGCCCGGCTCCCAGTTATTGACGCCGCCCGCTGTCGATGAGCCACCGAGCAGCGCCATCGTGTCGATAATCAGCACACGCGCGCTTGGCTGCTGGCGTGCCGCTTGCAACGCCGCGCCGAAGCCGCCGCTGCCACCGCCGATAATCAGTAAATCTGTCTCGATCACATCCATGGTTACCGCCTAATCTGGGTCGGTTGTAGAGCAAAAGATCGCCCGGCAACCGAACATTGAGTTATGCAAATCCGAGTCACATGCCAGCCCAAACGCGAGAACTCGTTCCTTGTTCGCCCGCATTCGTGACGAGAGTATCAATAGGGCAAAAAACGATCTGTTTCACTCCCTGACCCCTCTATGCGAACTTGAGAGGGGTCAGAGATCAAGTAGGTCTACCCGTCGATCAAGGCATTGATCGCGTCGATGTCGTTCAATTCATTGATGGCTGCCGTCACGGCGGACAGGTTGTTCGCTTCCAGCCGCGCGAGGAACACATCAAATTCAGCAGTCAGGTCGAAATCGGGCGTGAGAATCGCCCGCGTGATGAACTCATCCACCACCGACCGAATCGCCAGCAGATTGTCGCTGATCACGGGCGAATTGGTATTCACAGCATAATTTAGGACGCTCACCGTATTGGCATCCTCCAAGACGCTGCTTACGTAGCTGAACATATCATCGCTGACATCATTCCACGACGGATTCTGCCGCGTGTAGTCGAAGAAAAACGGCGGTTCATTCTGGAAAACGCGATCCAACATGTACAGGTCATACGCCGGATCATCGACCAGCACGGCATCGCGCCCACGCCGCCGCGCGACTCCATCGTCGCCAATGTCGAAGCTACGTCCCTCGACGCCGAGGGTCATCAGTTCGTAGCCATCGGTGTACTGCCATTCGAGCATGCGGAAGAACGCTTCTGCTTCCTCTGGCGTGGCTGCGGTCGTGATCGCCGATCCCAAATCTTGCGCGAACGGCGTTACGGTTGGACCACCCTGTGTGCCGTCGGGTCCGGTCAAGCCGGTGATATATTCGATGCGCGCGTTCGAGTCGGGGAAGGCAGTCAAAATCGCTTCAAGGCGCAGATGGTTGAACTGCGGCCAGTCCGTCGTCGCTGCGGCGATGCCCGCATAGAATTTGAACAAGCCGCGGTCGGTTGATACGCCCCACGTTTGATCCAGTAGCCCGGCTTGATACAAATCGCGCGCATACGCCAGCGCATCGACAAATGACGGATTGGTGTGCGACAGAACCAACTGCGTCGGGTCGTCGGACGCTGGCACCCACGCCATGTAATTGACGCCGAAGGGACTCATGATCGGATCAAGCCAGACCATCGCGCCGTCACCGCTAAGCCGATTTGGCACCAACTGGATCATCGCACTCCCCAACCCGGCGGGATCTTGATCAACGAACGCTTGCAGCATCGCGCGGAATTCATCGGTTGTTGTCGGCTGTTCGATGCCAAGTGCCTCTGCCCAGTCGGCGCGGTAGGCAATCGTTACGGGTAATACGCCCGTAATGCGCGGAATGTGATAGATGTTGCCATCCGAGTAGCGGATTGCCTCCCAGATTTCTGCCGGAAAAGCGTCATAAATGACCGGGAATTGTTCGAGTAGGTTGTTGAGCGGCATCAGCAGCCCCGCCTCAACGTATGAGGCATACACGCTTTCGGTCGGTCCGACGCGCAGCACGTCCGGCAGATCGCCGCTCGCCATCGTCACGTTGCGGACTTCGACATATTCGGCACTCGGCACCATCCGGTATGCGAGGTTGACCCCAATCGCTTCTTCGATTGCCCCGACGTAATAGTTCTCTGGGTCCCAACTATCGCCGCGCCACAAGAAATTAATCGTAACGTCGCCTTCCTGTGCGACGACCGCCCCGAACGACAACGACAACAGCAACCCAATGACCAGCACCAGCAAGATTTTAGTCTTCATTAAATTAGTTCTCCTGTGCGTAAGTAAACTTGGTTGTGCCAATTTCTTGATTATTCAACACACCAACACTCGATGGCATCACCCCCTTTGCATATGTTGACCATCCCGGCATTACGGGAGGTACTTCGATGCTGCTCGTCTCTCACCCGGTTTCCGCCCCCAAGACGATCCCGCGCACAAAGAATCGCTGGATGAAGGGATACAGCAGCGCGAACGGAGCCATGGTGATGACGATGGTAGCGGCGCGGATGGTCAGCGCGTTGATGCTTTGGCTGCCGTACAAGTCGCGGTTGGATAAGCCGAGTTCGTTCAAGTTTGCTTGGACGACCACGTTGCGCACAAGCACTTGCAGGGGCCAATTTTCTGGGTCTGTAATGTAGAAAATGCCGCGAAAAAACTCATTCCAATAGGCGATAGCGTAGAACAAACCAATCGTCATCAGGGCGGGCAGCGCCAACGGCAGCATGATCCGGCGCAAAATCGTGAATTCACCTGCACCATCCATGCGTGCAGCCTCGATCAGCGACTTGGGAATGCGCTGAAAGAAGTTGCGCATGAGGATGAGATAGAACGTATTGACCATTGCCGGCAAGATCATCGACCAGACGCTGTTGATTAAACCCAAGTTGCGAACCAGCATGTAACCAGGGACGATACCCGCGCTAAACACCATGGGGATGATCACAAAGATCATCAGCAGACGAGCGCCGGGTAGATCGTCGCGCGCGAGCGCATAGGCGGCGGTTGTGGTGCAGAACAAGCTGAGTGCTGTGCCAACGACCGTGATGAAGGTCGTCACCCAAAACGCGCGCTGGATTGCGCCGCCGCGAAAGATGAAACTGTACGAGTCGAGCGTGAACTCTTGCGGCAGCAGCAGCAAACCGCCGCGGGCGACGACGTTGGGTGTACTCATCGACACGCTGATGACGTGTAAAATCGGTATTAGGGTGAGCAAGCCGAAGCCGATCAGCGCGGCATAGATCGCCATGCCAGTCAAGCGGCTGCGTTCGTGCTTTTCGATTTTGGTCTCGTTGATATTAAAAACGCGGAGCATGGTTAATTTCCCCCATTGTCACCATAAGGTCGAATGACCGAAGCGTTTGACGATTTGATTTGCCCCGACGATCAGCACTAAGCCGATCACGCCTTTGAACAGCCCCAATGCCGTCGCCATGCTGAACTGCCCCTGTACCAAGCCGATGCGGTAGGTGTAGGTGTCGATGATGTCCGCGACCGAATACACCGCCGGGTTGTACATCACGAACACCTGCTCAAAACCCGCATCCAGCACGTTACCAAGATTGAGAATCAGCACGATCACCATGACGCCCGTGACGCCTGGCAGCGTGATGTAACGCATTTGTGCCCAACGGTTCGCACCATCAACACGCGCCGCATCGTACAAGTCAGGACTGATGGCGGTCATGGCGGCGAGGTACAAAATAGCGCTGAAGCCGAACGTTTTCATAATGTCCGTCACGACGAGGATTCCGCGAAAATAGCGTGTATCGACCAACAGCGTGTTGCCATTGATGCCGATCAACTCGACCGCCTCCGCGATGATCCCACCCGGCGCGAGGAACAAAATCACAATGCCGCCGTAGACCACCCATGACAGAAAGTGCGGAAACAGCGTCACCGTTTGCAAGCCCCGTTTAAACAGCGTAAAGCGCACTTCGTTGAGCAACAGCGCGAAGATGATTGGCACGGGGATGCCAATCACCACTTTGAGGAAACTGATTAAGAGCGTGTTGATCAGCACATTGTTGAAGTCGGGCAGCGAAAACAGCCGCTCGAAGTTCGCCAAGCCGATCCAATCCATATCCGCGATGTTGGCAGCCGGAACGAAGTCTCTGAACGCCAGGGTCAGCCCCCAATACGGCACATAGCGGAAGATGACGAAGAACAGCACCGTCGGCAACAAGAGGACGTACAACATCCGCGCTTTCCAAATGCGCTGGAGTAGAACTTCCAGTCTGGACTGAAGGCGCCCGCGCCTCATGTCGCCTTGCGCGCCAACCAGCGGTTTAAGCTCACTAATTTCAGCGTTCATCAAATAACGTCCTCTACTTGAATGCGCTCATTTTTCGAGTTCGCCCCACACGGTACGCATCACCTCGATCAGATGTTGATAGACGGCGTAGCGCTTACGGTACACTGCTGTTCGTTCGGCGTCCGGCGTGTACGTCTGCCGGATGTTGATCGCGCGACGAACGGCAGCCGCTAGATCGGCGTACAGCTCCACGCCAACGCCCGCCGCCAGTGCCGCGCCGCGCGTTCCGGTTTCGCCGCCCGTCACAACTTCCAGCGGCAGTGCCAGCACATCCGCGAACATCTGCGCCCAAACCGGGCTGTTCGCAGCCCCACCGGTGAAGCGCGCTACGTCGATGGTGATCCCGGCGGCGCGCAGCCGTTCGACGTGGCTGAGGTGTCCAAACGCGATCCCCTCATACAGCGCGCGAAGCAAATGCGCCCGCGTATGCCAGCCCATCACACCGTAAAATCCGGCGCGCGCATTCACGCCCGCGTCGGCGTTCGATCCGAACAAAAACGGGTGAAAGATGATCCGGCTGGCGTCGATAGGCGTTTGCTCGACGAGGCGATTGCACACTTCATATACCGATACCCCCTCGCGCTCCGCCTGCAGTACCTCCGCCGCGCAGAATTCGTGAATGAACCAATCGAGGTTGACAGCCGAGGTTGGGCTGCCTTCGACCGCCAGATACAGCGACGGATCGGCGAAGATGGCGGTCAGGAACAAGTCGGACGTGGCGTTGACGTCGCAGGTGATCACTTGATTGATGCTCCACGTCCCCGCGATAATGCACGCTTGTCCAGGCTGGATCGCGCCCGTGCCAATTGCGCTCGCAGCAATGTCGATCATCCCAGCGATCACGGGTGTTCCGGCTGCCAGACCCGTCTGTGCAGCGGCATCCGCCGTCACCTGCCCCATGAGTGCGGTACTGGCGAGCGGTGTTGGTATCTTGCCTGCCAGATCGTCAAGCCCGTAAACGTCGAGCAGCGCCGGATCAAATCGTTTGGCGACCACATCAAGCAGATTGGCACTGCTCAAGTCGCTGAAATCGCTGGCAATCGCTCCCGTCAAGCAGTAGTTGACGTAATCTTTGCACAGCAG
>JBGSRB010000556.1:0-1865 GCA_041737735.1 Anaerolineae bacterium
ACGCTGTTTCCGCTGCTGCGCGCGCCGCTAGCGTCGCTGTTCGGCGGTGAAACTGAGCCAACTGCTGCGGCGACGATCCAACTACCAGCCTCACCGACTTTGATCGCGCCGACGGCTGCGCCGACTGATTTGCCTACGCTGCCGCCCACACTAACACCCGTTCCGCCGACCGAGACTTCAGCGCTGATCGGCATCGTGACTTTCACGCCGACGCCGCAGATCACGGCAACCTTGACGCCTGCGCCAACTGATACGGCTACGCCCGTGCCGCCGACCGACACCGCAGCGCCGACTTCGACATCGACGCCTGTCCCAACGGATACGCCCACCCCCACGCCATCGCCATCTTCAACGCTAACGCCGACTCTCAGCGCCACCGCGACGCCAATCGCGGCGGGCGCGGATAATCGCGCATGGACGCTGCAATTGATCACGCTGGCGGGCTTGCCGAGCGTAATCGTTCCGGCAGGCTGCGCGACATTTACTGACGATACGCCCACTTGTTTCGAGCGTTACGCGATCAGCGCGACCGAGATCACCAACGGACAATATGCGTTATGTGTTGAAGCGGGCGCGTGTGTGCTACCACTCAGCGGCGAGTCACGCACGCGGACGGATTACTATACCGACGCGCGCTTTGCCGATTATCCGGTCATCTATGTGACGTGGGAACAAGCCCGTGCCTATGCAGCATGGATCGGCGGAGCGCTGCCCACGTTTGATCAATGGCGTTATGCGGCGGCGGGCGCGGCGAATTGGTCATTTCCGTGGGGCGTGGAAGCGCCGAATCAAGCGCTACTCAACTTTAACGGCTTTGTTGGCGATACCACGCGCACGGGGGAATATCCAGCGGGCGCGAGTTGGGTGGGCGCGTTTGATCTGGCGGGGAATGTGTGGGAATGGACAGCGACGACGCAGGGCGCGGATCGCGTAGTCGTGGCGGGCGGCAGTTGGACATCCTACGCGGGCTTAGTGGGAACGGACATCACCGCCGCCAACCCGCCTGACGACGCGAATGCGTTCACGGGTTTTCGGGTGGTGTTTGATGTGGCGTCGCTCGATTAGGATGCTGTCGTGATCAGGGCGTGCGCGTGCAGTTGTTCCAGCAAACGCTCGACATCACGGCGCGCGCGTTCGGCGTCAACATCATACTCGCGCAGCAGCGCCGTGCAGATGCTCTCGACATCGGTCGGCGTTTGTAACTGTGACCAGATGAACGAGCCAACCGCGTCTAATCCGTAATACACCCCGCTGGTGAGGTGCAGAATCACGGTCTCATCAGACATTTCGGTGGCGATGTGTTCCGCAGTGGCGACAACCTTGGCGGCGGGTGAAATCATGCTGACTCCCGGCGATTTTGAAAACTAATACAACGCCCACTAGCATCGCACAATCACGCGCTTTGCGAAAGTGTGATGTTTTGGCGCAGGGCGATCACGGATCGCCCCGCGATCCATGATCGCCCTTTGTTTTAACGCGCCATCATCCCACTGGCACGGTCAGCGTGCAAGAGGGGGTATAACCGAGGCGTTCGCCCACGATCCGGAAATTGCCCGTTTCCGCCGTCCACACGCCGCTAAACACGCGCACATAACGCTCGCCGCCGATGGGCTGTGGTTCGCCCGCGCTGACGGATAAGCGTTGGCTGTTGACTGTAATCACGCCGGGAAAAACTGTCGTAGCGGCGCGCGCTTCCGCTAGTGACTCGAACGCGGGCGGGCGTAAGGTAATCGTCACGCGCTGTCCCGCGCGCAGGGGCCCGTTCAGCGATTCGCACGTTTCCAGCGGCAGCGTGTTGGTGCGCGGCGCTTGGATGCTGGTGGTCACTGGCACATCCTGACACAAGCCTGTTTCGCGCACGGCGG
>JBGSRB010000561.1:0-12841 GCA_041737735.1 Anaerolineae bacterium
GCGCTGTTGGCGCGCAAACTGCCCCACCGCGATCCGCTGCTATTTCCGCTGGCGTTATTCATGACCGGGTGGGGCTTACTCGGTATTGAACGCTTAGCGCCCAACTTCGCGGAACGTCAGGTCGTGTGGCTGATCGTCAGCGCCGCCGCGTTGATCAGCGTTGTCTACTTACCCAACATTTTGCGTTTGCTGCGCGCCTATCGCTATCTGCTGCTGGTGTTCGGGTTGGTGCTGCTGGTGGCGACGATCACACTGGGGACGAATCCGTCGGGCTTGCAAGGTGCGCCGGAATTGTGGCTCGGCTTTGGATCGATCTTCTTTCAACCGAGCGAGCTGCTGAAGGTCATTTTAGTGGCATTTCTCGCCAGCTATCTAGCGGAACAATATCCGCTGCTGCGCGCCGAAGGCTTACCAGGTGACGCACGCCGTTTTCCCCCGCGCATTTACGGACCCATCCTGATGATGTGGGGCTTAAGCGTGCTGATCTTGATCTGGCAGCGCGATCTCGGAACGGCAGTGCTTTTTTTCGTCGTCTTTCTCGCGCTGATCTACGCCGCCAGCGGCTACACGCCCCTGCTGATCGCGGGCGCGGTTTTGGTGATCATGGCGGGCGTGGCGGCTTATAACCTGTTCGATCTGGTGGCGCTGCGCGTCGATATTTGGCTCGATCCGTGGCCCGAAGCTGACGGACGCGCGTATCAGATCGTGCAAAGTCTGCAAGCCTTTGCTGCGGGCGGCATCTTCGGGCAGGGGATCGGACAAGGTTATCCGACTTATATTCCGGTAGTGCATTCCGATTTCATGTTCGCGGCGCTGGCGGAAGAATGGGGCTTGCTCGGCGTGATCGCCTGCATCGCCTGTATTGCCACGCTCACGCTGCGCGGCTTCCGCATCGCGTTATTGTGCAGCGCGCGTCCGTTTAATGCGCTGTTGGCGCTCGGCTTAAGCGCCTTGATCGCCGCGCAAAGCCTGCTAATCATGGGCGGCGCGCTCAAGATCATCCCGCTGACGGGCGTCACGTTGCCTTTTTTCAGCTATGGCGGCAGTTCATTGCTGATCAACTTCGTGATCGTCGGTTTGCTGCTGCGCTTGTCGGCAGAAAGTGAGTGAGCGCGTGCAGTTAATCCGTGAGCTTCGCCTGCTCATGATCGGGATGTTGATCGCGTTCGGCGTAGTGGCGTTCGCGGCGGCGTATTGGGCAGTCGTGGGCAGCGATACGATTCTCATACGCGACGATAATCCGCGCCGGGTCGAAGCGGAAGCACGTCTGGTGCGCGGCGGCTTATTCACCGCGTCGGAACACGCGCTGGCGACCTCGAATGTCAGCAGCGCGGGCGTGGTCACACGGCAATATTTCGATGAGGCATTTTACAGCGCGTTGGGTTATGCCAGCTTGCGTTATGGCGTCAGCGGCGCTGAAGCGGCGTATAACCCGCTGCTGCGCGGCGATGATCAGGTGTTGTCGTTTGAGGAAACGCTCACCAATTTGCTGATGCACCGCCCCATCACCGGCGCGGATGTCATGCTCTCATTCGATTACGACGTACAGCACGCCGTTTACGACGCGCTGCGCGGGCAAACGGGCGCGGTCGTGGTCTTAAGCGCCACCGGCGAAGTGCTGGCGCTGGTCAGTCTGCCGACTTATGACCCCAACACGCTCAACCAAACGTGGGACACGCTCATTAGCGATCCCGGCAATCCGTTTTTTAATCGCGTGCTGCAAGGGCGTTATCAACCGGGCGCGGCGCTGCAAACCACATTGATCACCGCCGCGCTGCTGACCGATATCTCCATCGACACCACTTATGAAAACGCCAGCACGTCAATGATCATCGACGATCTCTCGCTGGAGTGCGCGGTGCGCCTACCCGCCATCGCGCTGACGCTGCGTGATGCGTATGCGTTCGCCTGCCCCACACCGGCGGCGCTGCTGGCGGATGCGTTGGGTGCGACCAGCATTGAAGCGGCGATTGACACCTTCCGGCTTGAGGACATGTCCACTTTAATGGGATTCGTGCCGCCTGATCCCACGCCGCTTGAAGCGCTGGTGGATGAAGCCACCGTGATCCGTGAAGCACTGGGACAAGGCGCGCTCACGGTCAGTCCGCTGACGATGGCATTGATGGCTGCGGCGGTAGTCAATGATGGCAATGCGCCGCCACCTTACACCCTTCTCGCCACACGCCCCACCACTGACGCCCAATGGATCACGCGCCCGAACGTGCAACCGTCGCTGCCCTTAATGACCGCTGACACCGCGCGTCAATTACAAGACTTGATGCGCTATGCGGTCGCCAACGGCGCGGCACAGAACGCGGGTCGTCCGAATATCGACATTGGCGGACATGCGGCGCTGGCATACACGGGGGATACATCGCTGGCATGGTTCATCGGTTTTACAACGGTGGAAGGCGGTCAGGGCGCAGCGGTCGCCGTGGTACTGGAAAACAGCGCTGATCCCGGGTTGGCGGCGGACATCGGCGGCACGGCATTGAGCGCAGCGCACGCAGCGTTATCGTCAGCCGCCCGCCCATAAACGCGGACGCAAGCCCAACTTCTTCGACCACTTCGCCGTTTTGCTGTTTACATGCACCCACCATGAACTATAACGCGAGTCGTGATCAGCAGCGCGCACAGCCGCCAGAAAACTGGGCGCATCCGTAAACGGCGGCATGAGCATCACCGCTTTGCCATATTCGACGCGCGAGTGAGCGTCAGAACCCACCGTGATCGTCAAACCGCGTTCAGCGGCGAACGCCAGCGCTTGACGATTATCAGCGGAGAACATGCAGCGCGCGTTAAAGCCTTCAATCGCATCAACGTGATCGATGATGTCGATTAGATCGGGCTGTTCCCATGCGCCTTTACGCAGGCGATCAAACGGATGCGACACGCTGATCACCGCGCCTTGATCGCGCAGGCGGCGAATCGTCTCCGCTGGCGTCAAACCCGCCGGAATCGTTGCGCTCATGAAATAGCCGAGCAGTTCGCCGCGATCCGTCATGATTTCTTCGCCCACGATCACGCGGTCGGGGAATCGCGCCTGCATTGCCAGCGCGCCATTAGCGGTGTTGTGATCGGTGATGGCGATCTTGTCGATGCCGCGCTGATCGCACACGCGGATGATCGTCTCGAAATCAACCACGCAGTCTTTCGACCACAACGTATGACTGTGCAGTTCCACGCGCCATGCCGGTTGGGTCATGGAGTATCCTCATCGAATGTGTGAAATTTACGCCGCCATTGTATCAACCTCATGGCTTCTAATCCACCCGACGCCGCGCGGGAGGGCTGTGCTATAATGCGCGCTTCACCCGCTGACTCGTTGGGTAAGCGTCGGGTGTGCTGCGTGCAAATGCCCCGCTTTTGTGGCAGACTGACACACAATCTAATCGTAAGCATGGATTTGAGACGTAACGCATGAATAATTCCCCGTTCGAGCGTGATCCCGCGACGCAACCACCCGTTGAACCACAGCGCGGGTTAACAGCGCCGCCGCCCTTCCTGCTCTGGGGCGCGCTGGTGATCTTGTTTTTGATCGTGGTCGGCGCATTAGCGGTTTTCAGTTTTATCAGCAGTGGGCAGCGGCTCGCCAGCCTGCTACCCTTCGGTTTGATCGCCTTTGTGGGCGTGTTGACGGCGGTCGTTCTCGGTTCATTCATCTATCGGCGGCGTTTGCCCCAGTTGATGTGGTTGTGGCTGTCGATCTTGTCGTTCATGGCGCTGGTGGCGTTTAGCTTAGGCAGTGTGGTCGTCTATCGCACGGTGCTGCCGCCGCGTTATCAAGAACAATTTCGGGAACAGTTCCCCGTCTTGGAGGTCTTTCTACCCCCGACACCGCCCGGCGGCGTGATTCCTACCGTGGCGGCAACCAGCAGCATCTCGATTGACGAACTGCTCGCGCTGCCGATCCCCGGCGTGACCGAAGAACCAGAAGCCATAATCACGCCTGAAGCAACACCCGAAGTCGACGCGCAGGCGCAGATCGTGTTAGCGCCGACCGCGACGCCCTTGGCAACCGCAACCTTCGCGCCGACGCCGACCGACATCCCGCCGACCGCGACACTGATCCCGCCCACGGCGACCGTGGTCGAACAAGCCGCCGTTGACACGGTGAACACGACGCTGGCGCAAGAGCGCACCCGTCCCATGTCGGAACGCATGTATGGTTTCACGCATGTGCAGCAATCGTGGAACAACTGCGGGCCCGCCAATGTCACGATGGCGTTAAGTCATTTTGGCTGGCGCGAAACGCAAGAATATGCCGCGAGCTATATCAAGCCGAACCCAGAAGATAAAAATGTCTCGCCCCACGAGATCGTCAACTTCATCAATTCGCAAACGGGTGTGCGCGCAATCACGCGCATCGGCGGCGATCTCGACCTGCTCAAAGACTTGATCGTCGCCAACATCCCGATCATTGTCGAGCGGGGCTATACGCCCGAAGGTGAAGACTGGCTCGGACATTATCAAACCGTCGTCGGCTATGACGACAATGCGCGCGTGTTCTATGTCTATGACAGTTATCTCGGCACGGGTGTGGCAGGCGCAGGCTTGCCCGAAAGCTACGATGAGTTCGATCAGGGATGGCAAGCGTTCAACCGCGTGTTCATTGCCGTGTATGAACAGGATCGTGAAAGCATCGTGCAGCAGATTCTCGCCGATCACGCCGATCCCCAACGCGCCGCCGAGATCGCGTTAGCGACCGCGCGCGCCGAAGCCATCGCGCAGCCCAACAACGGCTTTGCGTGGTTTAACATGGGATCAGCATATGCGCGGCTGGAAATGTGGGAAGAAGCTGCCGCCTCTTATGACCGTGCCACGCAGCACAGCCTGCCCTTCCGTATGTTGTGGTATCAGTTTGGACCCTTTGAAGCCTACTACAACGCCGGACGCTACGATGATGTGCTAGCGCTGGTCAACAACAATCTGATCAACGCCGGGTCTTACGTTGAAGAAACATTCTACTGGCAAGGGCGCGTGTTAGCCGCGCGCGGCGATAGTGCAGGCGCGGCGTCGTCGTTCCGCCGCGCGCTGGCGCAAAATCCGCTTTACGTCGAAGCACAGCAGGCATTGGATCGCTTGTAATGGCTGAAATCACGTCCGACCCTACCGAACTGGAACCCGCGCCGCCCACCCGTTCGACGGCGCGCCAACTCGCGCAATCGACGCTGATCGTGATGATCGCTTACGGCGTGGCGAAGGCGATCAGTCTCGTGCAAACCGTAATCATCGCGCGCGTGTTCGGCGTGGGCAGCGAGTGGGATGCGTTCGTGACCGCGAACCGCATCCCCGAACTGATCTTCACGCTGATCGCGGGTGGTGCGCTGGCACATGCCTTCATTCCCATCTTCAGCGGCTTTCTGGCACGCGGCGATACCGCTGGCGCGTGGCGCACCGCCAGCAATGTGATCAATACGATTTTCAGCGCGACTTTCGTCATCAGTCTGGTGGCATTCATCGGCGCGCCGTTTCTGGTGGCGAATGTCGCCGCGCCCGGCTTCACGCCTGCGGCGCAAGCGCAAACCGCCGAACTCATGCGGATTTTGCTGTTCAGCACACTGATCTTCTCGGTCAGCGGCATCGTGATGGGCATTTTGCAAAGTCACAATCACTTTTTGCTGCCCGCGCTCGCGCCGATCATGTTCGATGCAGGCATCCTGTTCGGTGTGATCGTGCTGTTGCCCCTGTTCGGCGTGAACGGGATCGCGCTCGGCGCGGTTCTTGGCGCAGGGCTGCACTTAGGGATTCAGGTTCCCGGCTTGATCCGCGTGCGTGCGCGCTGGCGTCCGTCACTCGGCTGGAACGATCCGACACTGTGGCGCATCATCCGCTTGATGCTGCCGCGCATCGGCGGGTTGGGTGTGTTCAGCTTCAACTTCATCATCATGAACAATATCGCATCACGCTTAGGCACGGGATCAGTCAGCGCGCTGGACTGGGGCTGGCGCTTGATGCAGATTCCGCAAACGCTGATCGGCACGGCGATGGGCGTGGTCATCTTCCCGACGCTGGCGGCGCTCAGCGAATTGGGCGATGAGGATGGCAAGCGCGAAGCCATGAGCGGCGCGCTGCGCTTCATCCT
The DNA here is from genome assembly GCA_041737735.1 of Anaerolineae bacterium. Taxonomy (GTDB): domain Bacteria; phylum Chloroflexota; class Anaerolineae; order Aggregatilineales; family Phototrophicaceae; genus Flexifilum. The sequence continues at coordinate 6,086 of JBGSRB010000561.1, forward strand.
GATCGCCACGATCCCGTCTGCCATCGGCTTGATCGTAATCGGTCGCCCGCTCATCAGCCTGTTAGAGCGCGGCGCGTTCGATTCGTCAGCGTCGGCGCTGGTCTACAGCACGCTGCAATTCTTCACACTTGGCTTGATCATGCACTCGATCCTCGAAGTGATCGCGCGCAGCTTCTACGCCGATAAAGACACGCTTACTCCGTTCTGGGCGGCGTTGGGTGGCGCGACCATCAACCTAGTCGGCTCGTTCGTCTTCAGCGGCGTGCTGCAAGCGGAACGCTTCGGCTTGATCAACACCTTCACGCTGGAATTTCCGACGATCAGTTCGCCTGTGCTGCTCGGCAACGTGGGCGGTTTGGCGTTAGCCAACTCGTTAGGTGTGGCGTTTGAAGTCATCACGCTGATGTGGGTGCTGCGCCGTCGCTGGCACGGAATTCAAGAGAACGCGCTGGCGTTGACGCTGGCGAAAACTCTCGCGGCGAGTTTAGCAATGGCGCTGGTCGTCATCCTGATCGACAATGCGTGGATTATGCTCGACTTGGGCGCGGGTTTCGTTCCCACTATAATCCGCTTGGGCGTCGAAGCGGTGGCGGGCGGCGTGGTCTTTTTCGGCGTGGCGCTGGCATTACGCATGGAAGAACTGCACATCGCATTTGCTATGATCCGCCAGCGTACTGGTTTAGCGAAGGCTGCGACATGAGCATCGAAATTCGCGTGACAAACTTAGGCTTGGCACACACCAACGCTTATCTGGTGGGCGACACGGAAACGAACGAAGCCATTCTGATCGATCCGGTGGATCGCGCCGATCTGCTGCACCAAATGGCGCACGATGCGGGCTGGACGATCAAGCTGATCATCGCCACGCACGCGCATTTTGATCACGTGTTGGCAAGCGCCGAACTCAAAGCGCTGACGGGCGCGCCCTTCTGGATTCACAGCGAAGCCGCACCGCTGCTGGCAAACCTGCCCAACACGGGCGTCCGCTTCACCGGAAAACCGTTTCCCGACGCCGCCGAACCCGATCATCTGTTGGGCGATAACGAATTGATCACCGTCGGCGCGATCACGCTGGAAACGCTGTTCACGCCCGGTCACGCACCGGGGCATATCGCGCTCTGGATGCAGGCGGAAAACATCGTGTTCAGCGGTGATGCGCTGTTCGCAGGCAGCATCGGGCGCACTGATCTGCCGGGCAGCGATTCCGAACTGCTGCTGCGCTCGATTCGTGAGCGCCTGCTCACGCTATCCGACGATGTGATCGTGCTGCCCGGTCACGGCGAAAGCACCAGTATCGGTAAAGAACGCGCGACGAATCCATGGCTACAGGTGTAAACTTACTATGATCCAAGAGTTTGGCAACCAATACTCATTCATCATCTTCGGGTTTGTTATGTTAGTCGCCCTATTCGGTGTGCTGCGCTGGCGGCGCGCCAGTTGGGGCGTGACCATCGTCGCGGTCGTGATCGCCAGCAGCCTGCTCACAGTGGCGAATTTCGCGCTGCGCCCCGGTGAAAGTGATGTCAGCACGATTGCTGAAGCCGACGCGCTGCTCACGAATGGTCAGCCCACGCTGATCGAGTTCTTCAGCAATTATTGCACGGGCTGCATCCTAGCGCGTCCAGCGGTGGATGCGCTGGTGGGCGAAATTCGCGCAGGTTATGGCGAGTCGTTCAATGTGCTGCGCGTGAATATTCACACCGATGTCGGCATGGAACTGCGCGAGCGTTATGGCTTCACATCTTCGCCGGAGTTCGTGCTGCTCGATCAGGCGGGTGCGGAAGTGTGGCGGTCGAGCGTGCCACCTGAACGCGCGTTGATCGATCAGGTGGCGGTGAACGCAGCGCCAGCCGCATGAAGCGCATCCTCTTTATCTTTCTCGACGGCATCGGCTTGGGCGACGACGATCCGACGATCAATCCGTTCGCGCGCGCCAATGTACCAACGCTGACCGCGCTCACAGGTGGGCGGCGCTGGCTGCGCGATCTTGGGCGTATGACCAACGGACGCGCCGCATTCGTCCCCACCGATCCGCGTATGGGTGTGCCGGGCAGACCGCAAAGCGCCAGCGGACAAGCCGCGATCCTCACCGGATTGAATGTGCCGCAGATCATCGGGGAACATTATGGACCCCGCCCCAACGAGCCGATCCGCGCGCTGATCGCGCAGGATAACTTCTTCAAGCAGGTGGTCGCGCGCGGCATGAGCGCGGGCTTACTCGAAGGCTATCCCCCGCGCTGGCATGAGGCAATCAACAGCGGTATGCGCTTACGCAGCAGCTATCAGCAGGCGGCGCATGAAGCCGGCGTGACCATCTTCACGGAGCGCGAGATTTACAGCTGCGATGCGCTCGCCGTCGATTGGACGGGTGAGGGCTGGCGGCGCGAACTGGGTTACACTGACACGCCGATCTACACGCCCACAGCTGCCGGACGCAAAATGGTCGAGCTGGCGCAGCGCTATCACTTCTCGTTTTTTCCGCATTGGTACACCGACGTGATCGGGCATCGCAATGGTATTGATGACGGCGTGGCACTGCTCGAATTGTTCGACGGCGTGCTGCGCGGCGCGCTCGATGCGTGGGACGACGCCGAAGGGTTGATCATTATCAGCAGCGATCACGGCAACATGGAAGATTTGAGTCATGGTAAGCACACGGAAAACGACGTGCCGACGCTGATCATTGGGGATGGCGCTGCGGAATTTGCTACTGGCATTCACGCGCTGCACGATTTCGTCCCGCAGATGGCGCGCTACCTGTTTGATTAACCTGTCCTGAGGGACAGTAGCAGCAGCCGAACAAAGCGTTATATACTGGTGACACATCGTCACCCATTGATCAGATGAAAGTCCAGCCTCATGAGTCTCAATCCAGATGCCCTGCGCGCCACGCTCCGTTATTGGGGCAGCGGCGTGTCCGTGGTTACTTCAACGCTGCAAACCCCTGACGACTCGCGCTGTGCCGGCATGACCGTCAGCGCGTTCAATTCGCTATCGCTTGAGCCGCCGCTCGTTCTCGTCTGCCTCTCGAAAGACGCCACCACCGCCCAGCTTGTGCGCGATTCCGGAGTATTCGGCGTGTCGATTCTGGGGGGCGATCAAGCGGAAGTGTCCGACCGCTTCGCGGGGCGCATTCCGCTGGTCACGCACGGCGAACGCTTTGAAGGTGTGGATACGTTTGAGTTAGAAACAGGTGTCCCGCTGATCAGTGGGGCGATTGGCTGGCTTGACTGCCGCGTCCATGCCATCCACGATGGCAGCACCCATTGGATCGTGATCGGGCAAGTTGTGGCAACCGACAGCGCAGCGGATCGGGTCGATCCGCTGCTGTATTTCAACCGCGACTATCACACCCTATCGGCGCACACCGCGCAATCGTAACGGTGAAATCACGGGGCGATACTGTGGCGCGAAACGCACACGATCGCCCCGTGATCCTGAGCTAACCCGCGCGGCGCTTGCGCGAAGGCGGCGCCAGCATGACAAAGTGATCTTCGGGGCGACCAAGCAGCGCCTTCAGATGCGCCACTGCATCCGCCTGATTGTTCTGTTCGAGCGTTTGCACATAGTAACCGAGCAAGTCGCGCACATCCGCAATGCCCTGATCATCCAGATCGAAAATGTTGACCATCGAGCCTTCCGCGATGCGCCGTTGAATGGCGTCAGTCGTCAGGTTCATCTCCGGCTGAATCCGCTGATAGAGCGTGCCGCCGCTCATGCCCGCCGCTAGCCACGGACCCGGATCGCCTAGCACCAACACGCGCCCGCTGGTCATATATTCGCAGGCATAACCCTTGAGGTTGGCGCGTGCGCCCATGCCGCCCAATTCATCGCGCAGCGGTTCGATCACTTCGCCGCCGAACACCACATCCGCGCCACTCAAGCGGATGCACGCGCGCGTATCGGCGTTGCCCTGCACGATGAAGCGCCCGCGCTGCGCGCCGTAGCCGAAACTTTTGCCCACACTGCCATCCAGCCGTTCGCCATCGTGATTCAACCCCTTGAGGATCGCCACAACGCCGCCGCGCGCACACTTCGCGACGCCATCTTGCGCGCCGCCTTCGACCAGCACATCGAGCTTATCACTGCTGAACGCCGCTAAGCCGTTGCCCGGCACCGCGCTGTTGCTGAAACGAAGGTGAACAACCTTCACCTTGTCGGCATTCGGGAACTCGCCCCGTTCGAGCGCACCCGCTAAATGCGTGCCAAGCGCGCGATCCATCGCCATGACTTGCTCATCGTCGTAAGTCATTTCGTCGTCGCCGTGCGTCGCCCATTCCGCGATCAGCGATGTAATTTGCTTGGTCAGCGTGTTACGCGGGCGCGAGAGCAGCCGCCCGACGCCGGGCGCGAGAGTGTCGCGGTCGGGGATCGGGATCGCCTCAAACAACGGCGACAGGTCGATGCGATCTTGGCAGGCAATCTGTTCGAGCAGGTCGGCGCGCCCGACTAAATCCTGCGCGCGGGTGAAGCCCAGTTTCGCCACCCACACGCGCAAATCTTCCGCCAGCAGGTCGAACACATTGACGATGCCACGCACCGACATTTCATAATCGCGCGGCTCGAAGTGTTTGATGCCCTGATTGAGCGCTTCTTCGACGGTTTTAATGTGCGTGGTGATGCCGACGTGACACGTACCCTCATGACATTTGCGGCAGATGGTGCAGCCGACCGCGACCATCGCCATCGTGCCGAAGCCGACGCGGTTCGCGCCCAAGCACAGCATCTTGACAACATCACGCCCGCTTTTCATGCCGCCATCGCACCACAATTCGACATCGCCGCGTAAACCGCTATTGATCAACGCGCGATGCGCCAGCCACAAACCGATCTCGGCGGGCATCCCGACATGACGCAAGGCATGCGCGCGCGCCGCACCTGTGCCGCCTTCATAACCGGTGATGTTAATGATGTCCGCGCCCGCTTTAGCGATGCCCACCGCGATGATGCCCACGCCGGGGACAACCGGAATTTTCACCGAGACTTTCGCGTGCGGATTCGCCGTTTTGAGTTCGTCGATTAACTGGGCGAGGTCTTCAATCGAGTATAAGTCGTGATTGTTCGACGGCGAGATCAGGTCAACGCCGACAGCGGTGCTGCGGGCTAACGCCACCTGTTCGGTCACTTTGTAACCGGGCAGTTGACCGCCTTCACCGGGCTTAGCGCCCTGTCCGATCTTGATCTCCAGCACAGCGCACGAGTTGAGAAACTCGATGTTGACGCCAAACCGCGCCGACGCGATCTGATTGCCACGATTGCGCTTATACTTGCCCATCACTTCGGGCAGTTCGCCGCCTTCGCCGTTGATGCACAACGTGCCGAGTTGATCCGCCGCTTCGCCATAGGCTTTATACGCCAATTCACCTTGCGAGCCGAACGACATCGCGCTGATGATCATGGGCATGGTGTGATCGCCGATGCTGATGTCCACGCTGGCGGGGCTGACGGGGCTGTTCTCGTCAGCTTTAATGCCGAGAATGTGCCGCAGCGCGATGGGCATCTCGTTTTCGAGCTTGAGCATAGCCGCTTCGTAATCTTCGAGCGCTAGTTCGCCGTGCGCGATGTCCTCAACCTTTTTCCACATTTTCGGGTAGAGGCGGTCGGGGTTATCCATCTTATTCTTGGCTTCGCCGCGCAGTTCAGCCGCGCGCGTTTGCGCATCGCTGTGCAGCGCAGCCCACGTTAAGCCGCGATCTTCCGCGCCAAAGTAATTGGGCGTGCCGAACACCTCACTAAGCGCATAGGACAAGCCCACACTGCTAAACGACTGTCCATAGCCGCGCAGTTCGTGACAGCCAATCGTGGATGTGATCTTCTGCAAGCCGTTTTTAACCGCTGTGAGCATATACGTCGTGCGTTCGCTGATGACCGCATCATCCAGCGGCGTTTTGGGCGCACGCGGGGCGATGTCCAAGCCGACAGCGTAGAGCGCATACGGCACGAGCGCATTGGCACCCAAACCGATGCACAGCGCGATGTCGTGCATATCACGCAGCGCGCCCGAACGCACCATAATCCCGACTTTGCGACGCAGACTCGTGCCGTTGCGCGTTTCACGCAGCGCGCGATCCACCGCCGCCACCGCCAACAACGGATCGATCCATAACCGTTCGCCGTCGAACACGTCGGTGTCGTCCAGAATGAGACACTGCACGCCGTTATACGACACTTCATCAATCGCGCGATCCGCTAAGTGGCGCACCGCCGCTTCAAGCGTATCATCAGCCGCGCCACTCATCGACAGCACAGCAGCGCGTGCGCCAAAATGGTCGATCACTTCATCCAGCGTATACGTGCCGTGCTTGCGCGCAACCGCTTGCAGCATCGCTTCCGCGCCAAGATCAGGATGCCCACCGACGATCAGCGGGTTGTCCAGCACCAGCAGCACATCGTCAGGCGTCGAAGTCACCCCCACCGCCGGACGCTTGCCCAAAAATGTCGTGACTGAAAATTGCGCACCTTCGCGCTCACGGTCAATCGCGGGATTGGTGACGACGGCAACCGTTTCTTTGAAGTAATCCGCACAGTTAACGCGCGTCTGACTCAGCGCGGCAAGTGGCCCATCCCAACCGAGCGATCCGACTTGTTCTTTGTAGGTTTCCGCCATCGTCTGCACAACGCTGGTGTGATAACGTTCCCAACCGAGCGCCGCCATCGATGTGGTGTTGAGCGCCGCCGCGGTGCGCCACGACGCGGGAATGTGTTCCGCCACCAGCACAGGCGCGGGCGCAAGCTCGGCTTGTTCGCTCATAGCAG
>JBGSRB010000324.1:0-2164 GCA_041737735.1 Anaerolineae bacterium
CCCACACGATCATCGGCTTTCAAACCGTGATCGCGGGCGCGCTCGATGCCGCCACACCACAGCGCTATTACGCCATCGGTGGGCAGCGCGGCGATCTGATCCGCGTGATTGCCACGCGCATCAGCGGTGATCTTGATCCAACATTGAGCATTCTCGACGAGCAGTTACGCCCCATCGGACGCGAAACGCAAACCCGCGCGGGCGAGATCATCGCCTTCACCACGCTACCGGAAACGGGCTGGTATCTGCTCGAAACGTCGGCGCGTGAAGGCGCAGGCGCGTTCGACCTGTACACGACGCGCATCGCCGCCGCGCCCCTGAGCATCGGCGCGCTGCAAAGCGACACCTTTACGCCAGAAGCGCCCACCCTATCGTATTTGATCAACGCGCGCATTGGCGACGCCATCACAATGAGTATGTTCACGGCTGAAAGCGGCAGTCCGGTTGCGCCGGAACTGCGCCTGCTTGACTTGAGCCTCAACACCATCGCTAGCGCAACGGGCGAACGCTTTGTCACGCTGCGGCAGGAAATCCCGCGCAGCGGTTTGTATCTGGTGCAGGCGAATAATCTCAATCCGGGCAGCAGCGGTGGCTTCTCGCTGCGCTTGACCAGCATCCCCAACAGCGCGCAGATCAATGCGCTGCCTGCCGCGTATAACAATCGCTACACGGGCGCGATCACGAACGCGGAACCCTTGAGTTACTTTCGCTTCACGGGCAAAACGGGCGAACTGGTCACGTTGACGATGAACGGACTCGACAGCTATCTCGACCCATATCTGATTTTGATGGACAGCGACCTGAACGAATTGGCGTTCAATGACGATATCGGCGTGCGTCGTGATGCGCGCATCACGCAGTTTCGCCTGCCTAAAGATGGCGATTATCTGATTTTGGCGACGCGCGCGGGGTTGGGCGCAGGTGCGACCGTGGGCGGCTATGAACTGGCGATCACGGCGGGCGCGATCACGCTGGAGCAAGGCGCGTTCAGCGCGACGCTGATCTGGGGCGGCGAAACACCAGCCGATCTCAACCTGTTCGTGCGCGAAGTCAGCGGACGCACGGTGTCGTACAGCGATCCGGTGACGCCAAGCGGCGGGCGCTTGCAGATCGATAGCAACACGAATTGTCAAACGCCGAGCGATGAACCGGTCGAGCATATCTTTTACGATGTACCTCCTCCCGGTGATTACGATGTTTGGGCGTGGTATCAAGATGGCTGTGGGCGCACCGCCTTGGTCGAATTTGAACTGACGCTGCGCGACAGCGACACCGACGTGTTCACGCTCAATGAAGCGCTGCGTCCCGGTCAGCGCTTCCAAGTGACGGTTCGCATCACCCCTGATGGATCGGCGTTCGTGTTGGGACGCGGCGCGATCATCAACCCGACCGCGCAGCAGGGCGCCAGCGAAGGCGGCGAACCCTTCATTCGTTATGGCGAAACGGTCAGCGGGCGCATTGACGATGAGGTGTTCGCGCGGTTCTATCAATTTGAAGGGCAAACAGGCGATGTTGTGCGCATCAACGCCGCGCGCGTGACGGGTGATCTTGACCCGATTCTCGTGCTGCGTGATGCCGATGATCGTCCGCTGCCCGACGCGATCAATGATGACGCGCACGCCGATACGCGCGACTCCGAGCTGATCTATACGCTGCCGCATGACGGGCGTTATATCATCGCGGTGACGCGCTTTGGTGTCCGTGAGGGCGGCACGGTGGGCGATTTCACGTTGACGTTGGTGGCGGAGTCGTGAGGGTTAGTGCTTGCGCGAACGGGCAAAAATCGCCACAATAATACACATGAACAATGACGAATTGAACCCAACCCAACCTGATCCTGAAGCGGACGACGCCGAAGTTGCGCCGTCTGCCGAAGCGCCGGACGATCCCGAAGCGGATGTGACCACGATGGTGGGTCAACCGCGTCCGCGCGAAGCGAACGACGATGACACGACGCTGAAGGACACCTCAACCGTCGAACTGCCGCGCGTGCCGCCGCCCGATGATCTCGACGATGCCGATGCCGAAGTTGATGACTCGGTGCATCCCGTTGTGCGCGCCGACGATGACGACTGGTTCCCCGGCGCGGTCGATGAAGCGCTGGCGGCGGTCGCGGCACTGTCAGAAATCCTGCCTGATGACGCCGCCGACGCGCAAGCCGCTG
>JBGSRB010000586.1:0-2314 GCA_041737735.1 Anaerolineae bacterium
CAGGCGATAATGTGACGCCACAGTTTGCAGCACTTGCTCCAGCGTGACGCCGTGCGCGCGCGGTTGGCGATAGCTGCCGAGCGCACCGCTCGTAATGCTAGTTGTAATGGGCTTGTGCAAAAATTGACTCGTTGCGACGATCTGGTTAAACATCCCTTCGAGTTCGCGCACATTCGCCGCCGTGCTGCCCGCGATCTGCGCGCACACATGATCGGGCAGGTCAACGCTGCGATCCGCCGCCCACGCGCGCAAAATCGCGCTGCGCGTCTCGAAACTCGGCGGATGAATGTCGATGAGCAAGCCGCCCTCAAAGCGTGACCGCATCCGATCTTCAAAGCCGTTGAGATCGCGCGGGTGGCGGTCGGCGGCGATCACCACCTGCTTATTGAAGTTGGTCAGCGTATTAAAGGTATGGAACAACTCTTCCTGCGTGCTGTCTTTGCCCGCGATGAATTGAATATCATCGATCAGCAACAGGTCGGCGTTGCGATAGCGCTCGCGGAACATGGCGGTGGTGCGCTCACGAATCGCCTGAATCAGATCATTCATAAACACTTCCGACGGCACATAGACCGCGTTGAGGTTGCGCGCACGGCAGGCATGAGCGATGCCTTGCAGCAGATGCGTTTTGCCCAAGCCGACGCCACCGTAAATAAAAAACGGGTTATAGACCGCGGCGTGCTGCTCGACCATGGCTTGCGCCGCCGCCAGCGCGACTTCGTTTTCGCTGCCCGCGATAAATCGATCCAGCGTGAGGCGCGGGTGCAGTTCGCTTTCGGGCAGTTCGGGACGCTGCGGGCGCGCGATCTGCTGGTGCAGCGGCAGCGCGGGCGCTTCCGGGTCTTGCTGCGCCAACAATTTGAACAACGGCATATCAGCGGCGGCGGCTTCGACCGTCGCCGGCTGCTTGATGATCTCAAAATGTAGTTCCAGCGGCGCGCCATACACATCGCTGACGACGCGACGCACCGTGCGATACAACCGTTCCGCCAGCATGTCACGCGCGAACACCGAGCGCACGCCGATCACCCACAGATCGCCTTCCGCGCGCAACAGCACCGCCTCACGCAGCCACGTGTTAAAGTGCGCCGCGCCGAGTTGGGCTTCCAATTGATGATAGGCGGTGTTCCATGCGTCTTGCGGGTTCACAATGCTTGTCCTAACTTCGGTCAGCGCTGGCAGCGAAGCCAGCCCGGTAAAAGATACTCGTTAAACCTATGTTTGTTGACGCAACTTTGATAACAAATCAGCTTATAGAGACGAAAATACAAGCCGAGCTTTTCACTCAGGTTGAGCGCGTGGTTTTCGTTTAAGATTAGTGGTTTTTCCCTCGCGGTGAGGTTTTTCATCATGCGCGAGAGTGGGTCACTTCTGTACAAGACAGTATAGCTTAAAGCGCCGCGCGCTTCAACTGATCGCAGGCAAAAAATGAAAATTTTAAGGTTGGGATATTTTCTGTGGCGCGAATCAGAAACGGGGCAATTGTAAAGTCGTTTTTGTTGACGAGTCAGTCAATCATTAAGCGTCTTTTTTGGGATAATTTGGGATAAGCTTCCCTCACGCCATTTGCGTTTAACCCAACCGTCAAATCAGTGTGTTAAATCGTTGTGAACACGCGAATTTTTTTACATTGGGATAAGTTCCCGCAGAGGCGAATCGGCTTTCCCTCAGAGCGATCACTTCGGGACACCATATCGCAAAGGAATTTTGCAAAATTCACAAACCTTACAAAGTTTATCCGCAGTAGGATAGACACAGTTTTAAAATCCGTGTACAATGGCGTACATGAAGATTTACATTTCAGTTGGGATATTTTTCGCTGAGGTAACAGGACGATGACCGATCTACAACACGACGATACGACTTACTATCCCACTCGCAGCAGCGGCGATTTCCACGCCAACGCTCCCGCTGAACGCGCAGATGTGATCAAAGTTTCGGCGCGGTCGCGCTCGACGGCGGTCGCAGGCGCAATCGCGGCGGTCATCCGTGAATATCGTTACGCCGAAGTGCAGTCGATCGGCGCGGGTGCGGTTAATCAAGCCGTGAAGGCGCTGGCAATTGCGCGTGGGTATCTCGAAGGCGATCAGATCGACATCGTGTGTACGCCCTATTTCACTGAAGTCGATATCGAAGGGCAAGAACGCACCGCGGTGCGCTTCATCGTCGAACCACGCCCGGAAGCACACTCGTAACCTGTTGTTACTTCACGTTTTTCATATTTAGGGGTTTGGAACACCAAGCCCCTGATTTTTCGATGCTGCCGAACTTAGAAGCGAGCCAGTCATGCGGATCGACCTCCACACCCACACCA
>JBGSRB010000605.1:0-6834 GCA_041737735.1 Anaerolineae bacterium
AGTACCATCGAGCCTGAGCGTTTATTCCAGACGACGGTTGCACCGAACAGTGTCACATTCACATCACGGTTGTTGGTGATGACGAACTGCACGACATTATTCGGTTGGAAGTTGGGCGCACCCACCACCACATTAGAAGCACAGGTCGGACCCGGCGTTTCACTGGGCGGGATCGGCGGCACATCGGTCGGCGGCGGCGCGGTGAAGTCCAACTCCGTAGCGCAGTCAGTCACCGCGTTCAGATCGTCGAACCAGAAAGTCGTGCCATCAAAGAAGTGATTAGGCATGGTTGCCGCGCTCAGCGTGCCACCAAAGTCGACAAACTGCACCGCAAACGTTGACGTTCCCGGCGGCAGCAGCAAGTTCGCACCACCTGCGAACGGCGCAGTGGGCGCACCACCCGGCGCAGGCGTGCCAACATCAACGGTCACCGCAGCATCCCCGATGTCAGTCAGCGGTGCTGCATCAGCACCCGCCCATACCGGCGCGCCATTCAAGAACATGGTGACTGCAAGCTGTGACGGAACGATCGCCTGCCACTGAAGCGCCACACGTTTGAGCGTGGTGGCATAGGGCAGCGCATTGTCGATCGTGAACGTGACCTGCCCTTGCGCGGTGTTATAGCCAATCGTCGTTTCCAACGAAATATTCGCGCATTGGAACGTCGGCGTCGCTGATGGCGTGACCGACGGCGTGCGCGATGCGGTGTTGGTCGGTTCAAGCGATGCCGTGTTGCTCGGCGTCAGCGTGTTGGTCGGCGTCGAAGTCGGGTTAACGCCGCCGGGATCGGGCAGGTCGTAATTCAATGGCACCGCGCCCGGGTTACGGAAGGCTTCGTTCACAGCCGAACGGCGCGCTTGCAAAGGCAAGAACTGCGCCAAGCCGAGCGGCGTGATCAGCGGATGATTGAACGTGACCACCAGCGTAATCGTATCGCCGGGACCACCTGCATCTAACCACGGGCGATCAAAGTTGTTCGTCCAGCCGTCAGCCAGCAGACCGGTCGCGCCCGTGCCGGGGAACTCTTGCAGCAGGCACGCAGGTGCGCGCGGGTCAACACCGCTATCCAGAATCGGCGGGAAGTTGAAACGGTTGCCCGCACCGCCGGGGGTAGGATCATTCGACACTTGCAGCTTGGGGCGATTCGAGCAGATCATCAACTCGAACCAACCCGCTTGATCCGAGCCTTCGAGTTCCCAATAATCACCCGTTCCCGGAAATGGACGGCGCCAAACATCCGCCCACACTAGCGAGTTCCAGTCGGGATAACTGGCATCCCACGTCGCCGCGTTACGCACATCCCACCCAGTGGGCAGACCAATCGGCGGGTCATCGGGAATATCGCCATTCAAACCCAAGCCCGCCGCACCGCGACGCGCTTCCCAATAGACGCTCAGCAGACGCGCCAAGTCTTTACGGCGATTCTGATCGTCGCTGTTAGTCGGGTCGCAATCCGCGCCACCATACCAGGTGGCGTAAATCGCTTCGGGGCCGCCGACGAACACGCGCACCAGATCGTTCGGGTCAGCCGGATCGTTGGGATAAAAATCAACGGCTGTGCCGCGCTGAGCCAGATCATACGTCCGCCCACCGTTCGAGCCGTCGTAGTCGTTGGTCACGCATGGCACAATCGAGTCAATGTCACCCAACCATTCGGGTAGCGTTGATCCCCCGCTTGCGGGCGGGGCAATACTGTAGATGCGCGTATCAATCGGAAAGCGTGCTTCATCAAATTGTCCCGTTGAAGCGAGACGCGCGGCGGCACGCGCCGAGTTTTGCAGCGTCACCCAGGCTTGCATGATGCGCCCAAACTCGATCACGCCAAAAACCAGCAGCAGCAAAACTGGCAGAATGAGCGCAAACTCAACTAATGTCTGACCAGTTCTTCGCTTACGTGATGGTACCAAGTGCTGTTGTTCGTCCATAAAGTTTTCTCCCGGTTCGGCTTCCGGTCAAGCGCGGTCATGATTGTTTTCACCAGCAGCGTGAGGCGGCAGCACCGCCCCACGCATCTTACACAGAGATTATTGCGACAGACGGGTGAACATGCGCGATGCGATCTCGTTGAACACCTGACGCAGCGAGTCGCCGGTCGTTTCCGCCGAGAAGTAGTTGCCGCAACTGCTGCCGGGCGGCAGCGGTGCAAACGTTCCTTGCGCACCTGCCGCCTGCTCACAGGGACCACGATCACCCCAATTGGGGCTGGCACCCGCAACGCTGTTGGCGATGCGATCGCCAAGCTGCTGCTGCGCCTGATCATCATCAATCTGATTGTTATCGCCCACATCCGCGATGTAGCGCAGCACCTGCTCACCCAAATATAAACTGCGCCGACTACGATTCGCCGGGTTGATGCCGCGCTGACAATCCCATTCGGCTTGGGTGTCGAAACTGCCGTTGGTGTTGTAATCGCAGTCACCATAATCGAAGCTCAAGCCGAAACCAATCGTGAAGATGGTCGGCACAAGTTGGTTACTCACACGTCCCGAACCCGCGCCCACTGCTGCGCCCGGCACTTCCGCCAAGCCGATCCAATCCGCCCAGTCGCGCGCATAGTCGTCCACGTCGTAGAACTCATAGCAGTTCGGGTAAGAATCGAGCGCGCGAATGTCGGGAATAGCGGCAATATCACCGCAGAAGTGGCGTGTTGACGGGTCAAGATCGAGACAGAACGGCAAGTCCAAGGATGTGAGCATCTCCGACGGATTCGCCGCATCACCAAACGGACACAGCCCATACGAACCATAGCTGTATTGTGAACCGGGACCTGAGGGGTCAAGCGGAATGTTGACCGGATCAAGCGACCCGGGAGGTCCGCCAACCGCTGCCGCATAGGGGTCGGAGCGCGTCGGGGCTTCGCCGTTGCGCGTCACCACATTGCTGGCACCCGCCGCGCCTTCGCCAAGCAGCACCATAATCCACACAGCGCCTTCGCTGCGCCCTTCGTTATAGAGCGTGTTCGACGCCTGCGCCAGCGCACCGCCGATATTCGAGTCGGCACAGCCCGCGCGATAATCGTAATTCCGCAGGGCATTAGGCAGACCGCCCACGACGCCCGTCGCCCACCCGGGATAATTCACAATATCGAGGATCACGGGCGCGGTGCGTTGAACGCCCGCCGGGTCGAGGTCGGCATCGGTAAATTCGGGCGAGAGCACTGATTTTTCCAACTCGCACGAGTTCCGCACGGGATGCACATAGAATTCAGCGACGCGCGTGGTCATGTAACGCGCCCATGTCGTCGCCGTGCCGCGATCAACGAAGCCATCCCATTCCCCGTTATTGTCGGCATCGACATAATGCAGCGTCGTCGAACGCACACCAATCAACGTGTCGAGCGTTTCCGTTGCGCCACGCCGCAACAGCACACCGCCCGCGTCAAACAAGTCGTTCTCGGTCTCGATCATGAACGACTGGGGCCCGTTGCCGTCGGGATCAACTGTCATAGCAGCGCGGTCGAACGCCACATAACCAATGCGGTCACCACGCAGGAAGTCCAACCGTGTGAGGAACTCGCGCGCGGCGTCGCGGGCGCGTCCGAACGGCTGGCAGATCAAATCGCCAAAATTGAAGTTACCATCAGGATCGTTGCAGCAACCGTGGAAATTGTACATCGGCACGAAGCCGGTAAAGTTGTTATCACCGTAATAAGCGCCCAAGTTTTGCGGGCTGCCTACGGGCAAGGTTGCCAACACACCATTGTAATAGGTTTGCAACCAGCTCGGCACGGGTGCCATGCCCGCAAAGTAAGAGCCGGGCCACGCCCGCACGCGACATTCTTCGCGTGGCTCAAGGCGCCCGCCATTCGTAGCATCGGGTCCGGTATACCAGCGATAACTGAAAACACCGGGGGTGATTTCGTTGCGCTCAAGCGCCAGAATGCCGGGACGACTGCCGCCATCATTGAACAGGCGCTCATAGTATGAGCCGCCGAAGCCCAGCGTCAGCGCATCTGCCGGAAGCACATTCGTCGGGTCTGGCACCGCGCCGATCACGGTGGTCGGCACGCGCAACTGCGCGTTTAAGCCGTTGACACCGTTGTGCGCGAAGTCGATCATGCCGTTGGTGTTGTTATCCCACAGCGTGTAGTCCGCCCAGTTGACGTAAGGCGGCAGATAAGCGACACCCTGAGGCAAGAACGAACCGGGATTAGCCGGATCAGGCACGCGATCCCAGTCATCATAGGTGGTTTCGTCCAGCATCGACACCGACACGTCCATGATGAGAACCACGTCGAGAACGGCGGTCTGCGAGATCGCTTCTTCCGTCAACGTCACCGTCTCATAGCCCAACAAGCGCAAGAAAATGGTGGGCGATTCGATCTGCGCGGTCACACGGACGAGCTTTAGCTCATCTTCGGTGCAAAGTTCCTGATAACGGTCGATCAACGCCGAATCAACAATCGGATTGCGGATGATCGTCGTATTGGGCGGCGTGCCAGTGGTGATGAACAGCAGGTTGCCCGCTGCATCCACGGGATTACCGTTCACATCGCGTGCGATCTGCTGCGCGCGACACGTTTCCACAATCACGTTCGTCGGACTCAAGCCGTATAACTCGATGAACTGGCGCGCAGCCAAGTTCAAGTTGGCAACGCTGATCGCTTCATCTTCACCGGGTGCTAACGGATCAGCGACCGGCACGGACACGCGGCGCATTTGTCCGGCAGCGGCGATGGCGGCGGCGTCAACCGCGCGGCTCATCGTGCTATAACGGATGAACAACACCGAAATATCGGTCACGATGCCCACAAAACCGAGCAGACCAATGAACCCAAGCGCGATGATGACCAACGCCTGTCCGGTTTGTCCACGCTTCAAAAGGTGTTTGCATAATCTCAACATCGCATCAACTCACAGCTAAGGCAGCGGGAACGTGATAAACGGTTCGGCAGCCGGCAGCGGAAATACCGCCCATACACCAATGACCACCAAACCATCGGCATTGCCCACCGCTGTATACACAGGCGACAACACCGGAATTTTCAACAGCATTTCGTGCTGCCAGAACATTTCGACCAGCACAATGCCCTGACCCGGCAGTAAACGGCGTTCATCAACGGTCAAGAGCGTGTAATTGGGCAAGTTCACCAAGTCCTCGACGCGCTCCATCGTCCAATCAGAGCCGATACAGTAGGTGCCGGGAATCCGATGATTAGCATACAGCGAAAACCCGCGCTGACGCTCGGCGTTGGCAAGTGTCTCAGCAGCACCATCTACACCCTGATCCGCGCCTTCAAGCTCGCTATATTCATCAGCACCGTTCGGGGGTCCAATCTGCCGCACACCATCATGATCAAAATCGAACGGATCGCGGAGTTCAGTCCGCACGAACACGGCATTACCGCTGCCGTCTTGAATCACATTGCATTCATTGGCGTTCGTGGGCCAGCGCCCCACCACCAGCATTTGCGGCTCATCGCCCGCAATGGGGCGCAACCCCACTGGCGGCAACCACGTCGCATCTTGGTCACCATCAACCATCTCAATGGCAAACGCCGAGATTACGATGTCGTCTACATCGTTGTCGGGATTCAGCCGCAGCGGATCCATTGACGTGACCATCGTACAGATGATCTCGTTATAGAAGCGCCGTTCCACGCCACCAGCGGCGACATTCGGGTTGCAAGCATTCGGGTTCGCGGCGGAATAGCGGAAGCGACTACGGGTCGCCTCAGTATCGCCCGCCGCCACGTTATAGACCGAACGATAGAGAACATCGCCCGCGCCGTTTAACATACTGTGCGGCACTAAGGAATACCGTGCATCTTCAAAGAACAGCGGTGACTGCACGCCTTGCAGAACTGTGCCGCGCCGCGCACCGGCGCGCGTCACGTCGAGCAGGTTGAGATAATTGTTGGCGAACCAACCGATCTCGATCAACCCCGCCAGCAGGATAACCAAAATCGGCGTGACCAGCG
This sequence comes from Anaerolineae bacterium, assembly GCA_041737735.1. Taxonomy (GTDB): domain Bacteria; phylum Chloroflexota; class Anaerolineae; order Aggregatilineales; family Phototrophicaceae; genus Flexifilum. The sequence continues at coordinate 5,921 of JBGSRB010000605.1, forward strand.
CCAGCTCGACAAGACTTTGCCCTGCTTGACGCTTGCCATACACGGCTGGTGTTCCATCCAAGATGCGGAGGATTGTAACGATAATTTTTCGCATAACACGCCCTCATCCGCGCTGACATCGCTTTTTCGGCACTGAAATCATACCACGTTGGGAGATACTTCCGCGCGCATGGAGTGTGCAGAAAATGATAGAGTTTTGTTGGGGAGTCGGTCAAAGTGTGTGGATTTGTTAGCAAATGGGGGGCATGTGTTCACAAATGTTAACTTACGGCAATCGTTCGCACGCGACTCCGTTGTTGTCACCGTCTAAGCGATCTTCATCGCCGCACATGAGTAAGTGTGCCTGCGCCGCCGCTTGACTCGGAAAATCGCCGCAATTGCGATCGTTGATCCCGTTGCAGGTATAGGGCGAGACAACCGCCGCCCAACCTAACGTGGGCGGCACGCTCACGGGCGTCGCGGCGGATCGTGTCAACAAGTGCATGTACGCCGTCGCTGTGTGATCGGGAATCGTTACGGCAAGCGCGGCGGGCGCGCGCACAACGATCACCGCCCAGCGTGTTTGGGCGTCGCGGCGCGCATCCCACTGAAACTCGACGCTTTGCGCACCATCATCCAACGTCACACTCAAATTCGTCAGTGGCGCGCTTGCGGCACGCTGCGCCATGGTCAATAACGCTTCGGCAAACATCGTATGCACATACCCCGGCAGCACCACCAGTTCAGCGCGCACGCCGGACAAGCCATCCACCGCCAGCGTGCGCACAGACTGCACGCCCGTCAAAGCGCCGTACTGCTCGGCAAGCTCTACCCGATCAGCGGGCGCGGTCGGCGTCAGCGGGATCGGCGTTATGGTTGTTGTGGGCGTCGGCGTGAAAGTAGGGGTATCCGTTGGGGGAATTGGTGTTTCGGTC
>JBGSRB010000616.1:0-4769 GCA_041737735.1 Anaerolineae bacterium
GCTGCACGGCGCGCTGCTCTTTATTACTGGCATCCCCGCGCTGCTGTTGATCGCGCCCATCATCCTAATTTACCCCACGCTGGTTGCCATGCTCAGCGTCTACAGCCTGATTCACTGGCTGAAGCATCACAACGTGATCGCCATCGACACCCGTGACATTTGATGCCGTGACGCGCCTGCCGCCGTTGAGCTAAAGCCAAACATGTCCCATGGCTGAGTCCGAATTATTGGCATTCATTTGCATTGTGATTATACTAGGTATAGTCTTTTCTGCCATCTCCGCAAAAATGTGTCTAGTCATTTGCGGTGATCAGCAGCGTGCGTGAAAAGTTGTTTACACTTCACAAGACTAAGGAGCATTTAGAAATGACCAAATATCGTTTGTTGTTCGCTGTTCTGCTCATGCTGACTTTTGCGCTGGCGGTGCAGGCGCAAGATGACGCGGTGACGATCAATATCATCGGTTTGCGCGTGATTCCGGATGAAGTTGGCACACCCCTTGACCTTGCCCGTCAAGAGTTCATCGCCACGTTCCAAGAAAATCACCCGAACGTTACCATCAACGCGCTCGAAGCCCCGCCTGAATTCGACACACAGTTGTTGATCGATCTGGCGGCTGGCACTGCGCCCGATGTGTGGTATCAGGATGCTTCCACGCTGTCGCGCTTGGTCGATTCGGGCAATATTCTCGATATGAATGTGTGCCTTGACCTTGTTCCCGAACTCACGCTTGATCGCTTCTCGCCTACCTTCCTAGCCATTCATGAGCGTGACGATGCGATCTGGGGCTTGCCCGATGGTGGCACGCCGATGGTGATGTACTATAACCCTGAGTCGTTTGAACGCGCCGGAGTCGATCTGCCGTCGTCAGATTGGACCTGGGAAGAATTTTTGGAGACCACGCAGCGCTTAACGCTGGACTCCGCCGGACGCAATCGTCTCGATCCTGACTTCGATGAGGACAACGTGGTGCAGTGGGGCTTTCGCTCGCGCCAATTCGTGTTTGAGTGGATTTACTGGACGTGGCAAAACGGCAGCGATGTAATCGCGCCCGACGGCTCAACGGTGGATGGTTATCTCAACTCGCCCGAAACCATCGAAACGATCACCTTCCTGCGCGATCTGGTTTTGGAATACGGCGTGTCGCCTGAACCGACCACGCTCGATCAGATCAGCCAGCAGTTTGGCTTCCTCACCACTTTCCTGCGTGGTGAAGTGGCGATGTTCCCGCGTGGTCACTGGGAAATGGTGGGCTTGCGCGCGAACCCGGAATATACCGAAGGGCGCGTGGCAGTGGTCGGCAATCCGAGCCGCGCCGCTGACGCCACCGTGATCTACGAATCGGGCTGGTTTATCAACAGCGCGGTCGAAAGTGACCCGAACAAACTACTGGCGGCGTGCCAGTTGGTCAACGCACTGACGGATGTCGGCTTCCAAGCGACGAAAGTGATCTCGGGCTTGGAAATTTCCGCGAACGCTGCCGCCGCTGAAGGTGCAGTTGACGGCTCAGCTTTCCCGGAGATCAGCGCGGTGTTCGTTGATGAAATCGCCAACGGTCGCCGCCCCTATGGATCGGTGTATGCGGTGTGGCCCATCGTCGAAGAAGCGCTTAACCTGATGATGGAAAACATTCTCGCTGGTGGCGATGTTGAAGAAGAAGTGGCGTTAGCAGTCGAAGAAATCGACCGCGAATTGGCGCGCGCACAGCGCTAAACGCTGGCGAGGGCTGGTCTGCGGCAGCAAATGCTGGCGACCCGTTCCCGTCCTCTAAATGTCAGACACTCGCTGGATCGACCGCTTACCTGCATCTGCTCGTAAGCGGTCATCTTTTGGAGGTATGGTTACATGGCGGTCAATTTAAGGCAAACACGCGCGCCCAACGACGCGCGCAGCGCCGTCAGCGCTAGAAGCGGTTTGTGGAAACGCTTTTGGAGTCGCTCGAATGAGCGATCAGGTTACCTGTTCATCCTGCCATCGCTGCTGCATGTGATCGTGTTCCTGTTTGTGCCGCTGGCGTTCAGTTTATATCTTTCGTTCACCGACTGGCGCGGCACTAACTTTCAGAACGCCCCGTGGGTCGGCTTGGAAAATTACGAGTTTTTACTGGGCGACACACGCTTCTGGAATTCGATGCAGAATTCCGCCTATTATACCCTGCTGTCAGTGCCGTTGGGCATGGCGGTCAGCCTGCTGGTGGCGCTGGTGATGAATCAAAAGCTGCGCGGCATCTATGTGTTTCGCACGCTGTTCTTTTTACCCGTGATCTCGTCATGGGTGGCGGTGTCGGTGGTGTGGATCACGCTGCTTGATCCGGAAGCGGGCATCGTCAATTATGTGCTGACGCAGATCGGTTTTCCGCGTTTGAACTGGTTGGGTGATCCCAATACCGCGATGCCGAGCATCGTGCTGATCGCAATCTGGAAGGGCTTAGGGTTCCAGATGGTGATCTGGTTGGCGGGCTTGCAGGCAGTCCCCGAAGAATTATATGAAGCCGCCGCCATCGACGGCGCTAATCGCTGGCAAGCTTTTCGGGGCATCACGCTGCCGCTGCTTACCCCCACCACCTTTTTTCTAACGCTCACGGGCATCATCGGCTCGTTTCAGGTGTTTTCACCCGTTTATGTGATCACCGGCGGCGGCCCGCGTGGCACAACCGATGTTGTGGTGCATCGCATTTATCTGCGTGCTTTTGAAGCCTTTGATATGGGTTATGCGTCGGCGCAGGCGTGGGTGTTGTTCGTCGTGATCTTTGGGTTGACGCTGGCGCAGGTTCTGTATCGGCGTCGGCGCGGCGATGGGCCCATGTTTTAATTGAGGAGCGCAAACTAATGGTGCAAAAACGCCATGCTTGGCAACCTGTGTTCACCGTGCTGGGTTATGCCGTGCTGATCATGATGAGCGTGCTGATGATCGTGCCGTTCCTGTGGATGATCACCACATCGCTGCGTCCATCGGGAACTGAGTTCGCTTATCCGCCGCAAATTTTGCCGACCACCTTTGAGTTCGTCAATTACGAGCGCTTGTTCACGCTGGTGCCGTTCGGACGCTATATCGTCAATACTGTGGCGGTCACGGCGGCAACGGTGGCGGGACAGGTGATCGTGTGTTCAATGGCGGCATATGGCTTCGCGCGCCTGCGCTTTATGGGACGCGACACTATTTTCGTGCTGTACCTTGCCACGATGATGATCCCGTTTCAGATTACGCTGATCCCCCTGTTTCTGATCGTGTTTCAATTGGGTTGGGTCAACACGTATCAGGGGTTGATCATTCCCGGCATTTCCAGCGTGTTCGGCATTTTCCTGTTGCGTCAGGCGTTTATGAGTGTTCCCAGCGATTATCAGGATGCCGCACGCATCGACGGCGCGAGCGAATGGACTGTGTATTGGCGCATCTTTTTGCCACTTAACGGGCCCGCGCTGGCGACACTTGCCGTGTTCGCCTTTATGGGAACGTGGACTGATCTGCTGTGGCCCCTCCTGATCGCCCGTTCGCAGGAGATGCGTACGCTTGAACTCGGTCTGGCCTATTTCAACGCCACCACGACGGCATATCGCCAGACCAACTGGCCCCTGATGATGGCGGCGGCGGTGGTGGTGATGCTGCCCGTGCTGGTGGTCTACATTTTTGCGCAGCGTTATTTCATCGCGGGCATTTCGCTTTCCGGCGTAAAGGGCTGATCCTTGGGCGGCTGGAGGATGTTACAGAGCGATGGTAGCACGCTCTCGGCAACGATCAGCCGGGGTCGCGTCACTGATCAATTAGTGACGCGACCCCCTGCGCTTGTCCAGTTCTAGTCCTGAGCCTGTGGACGCACTTTCAGCGTGACCACACCCGCGCCGCGCACGGCAACCGTGACCGTCTGATCCGTCACAGTTAGCGCTTCGATGGCTGTTTCCGCCAGTTCGACCAGATGCGCCGCCGCCACCGGAAAGCCGAAGGTGAACCGCCCCGTGACTTCCTCGCGCGCGAGATTATACGCGCGCACGATCAAATCATCCCCGCTGCGGTAGACCGCGCTCAGCATCAGCAGCGGGTGATCAATGCTGACGAAGCTGTGATCGCTTGCCAGCACACCCGCACGTGGAAACGGGATCGGCGTGATCAGCGCCGGATCATCGCGCGTAATATTCATCTCGCGCAGTTCCAAACCGGGATGCGTATCCGCGCGACGGGCATACAGCGGCGCATTGTAATGGTGGGCGGTTGCAAAAGCCTGCTGCCAATCCCCGGCGTGGGGCAGCAGCGCATAGGCGAACGTGTAATCCCCCTGACACTGCGCGCCCGGCGTCGGCACGAGTGGACCCGCCGCGATCCGGCGCACCCACAGATCATCACGCGACAACCAACCGACGCAGCGTAACAGCGTCAGCGCGATCTCACCGGTCGGGTGCGCTTCGACTGAGGGCAAGCCCCGATTGATCACGGCGAACCCGCGCGATCCGTCGCTTAAGTCGGTGAAGGTGCGCTGGTGCATCAAAGGAGAGGGGTCTTCGACCCAACCCGTCGAGTCGGGCGGCGTCAGATCGCGCTCAGCGATCAGGAACGACTCATCGACATGCGCGGCGGACGCTTGAATGCCCGTCGGAAAGCTGACCGTGAGCTTGTGATCGGCGGCGGCGTTGTGGACGTGGGTCTCGATGAACACACCCGCCGTGTGCGCGTAAAGCATGACGCGCGTCGTGATGGGTAGCGGGGTGGTTTCCGCCGCCCGTGCCGAGCGATCCGCCGTCAAGCCGCGCGGAATATCCAGCGTCCAGCGGATGGCG
>JBGSRB010000622.1:0-2437 GCA_041737735.1 Anaerolineae bacterium
TGGAATCCAACCGCAAGCGGGACGCCCGCCACAAGGCGGACTCCCGCCCCGCCGCCCCACCAAGCCGCGCCGCCGGCGCATTCTGGGCTTGCCCATGGGCTGCGTGATGGTGTTCGCGGGCTTGATGCTGACTTTCTGCGGCGGCATCACCATGATCACGCTGGTGCTGACCGCGACGCTCGGCGTGCAGCTTGAAGAACAACTCCAAGCGCAGCTTGCGCCCATCGACAACTACACCAATTTCCAAAGCACGTTCTTCTATGATCGCGGCGGCGCGCTGCTGTATGAAGCCTTCGGTGAAGGACGCCGCGTGAGCGTGGATTATGAGGACTTCCCGCCGTACTTGATTTACGCGACGGTGGCGATTGAAGATGGATCGTTCTTCACTAATCCCGGCTTTGAGTTTCAAGCCACCGGACGCGCCTTCTTACAGTATGTCGGCTTGCAGGAAGGCGACAGCGGCGGCAGCACGATCACGCAGCAGTTAGTGCGTAATGTGCTGTTCGATTACGCTTATCGCACCGAGCGCAGCATTCAGCGTAAAGTCGAAGAAATTCTGCTGGCGTTCTTGCTCACACAGCGCAAGACCAAAGAGGAAATTCTCGAACTGTATCTGAACGAGATTTACTACGGCAATCTCGCCTATGGCGCGGAAACCGCCGCGCAGGTGTTCTTCGGCAAGTCGGTGGGCGACTTGACGTTGGGCGAAGCCGCATTGTTGGCGGCGCTGCCGCAAGCGCCCGCTAATCTCGACCCGCTCAATCCTGATCCGGCGGTGCAGGCGGCGGTTGAAGGACGCTGGCGTTTGGTGCTGGATCGCATGGTGGTGGAACGCTTTATCACGTCCGCCGAGCGCGATCAAGCGCTGCGCGATGGACTGAGTTACAGCCCGCGCCTCGAAACCGATCTGCAAGCGCCGCACTTCACGGTTTATGCGCGCGGCGAGTTTGAAGCGTTGATGCGCCAAGAACTTGGTTACACACCCGATCAAGTTACGGCGGGCGGCTTCCGCGTCTACACGACGGTTGATCTCGCGCTCAATCGTCAGATCGAGCAGCAAGCCGCCACTCAGATCGAGTCGCTGCGCGCCAACAATGCCACCAATGCCGCCGTCGTCGCGCTGATGCCGATCACGGGCGAGATCGTGGCGATGGTGGGCAGCATCGACTACTACAACGACAACATCGACGGGCGCGTCAACGTGACAACAGCGCCGCGTCAGCCGGGCAGCACGATGAAATTGCTGACCTACGCCGCCGCGCTCGAAGCGGGCATGACGCCGGGACATATCATCTGGGACACGCCGACCGAGATCGGCACGGGCAGCGACATTTATCGCCCGGTCAATTATGATCGCGCCTTCCATGGACCCGTGCGGATGCGCTCAGCATTGGCGAACAGCTATAACATTCCCGCTGTGCAAACTTTGCGGCGCATCGGCGTGCCAGCGCTGCTCGACTTTTCCGCGCGTTTCGGCATCACCTCATTGGGGAACGACGCCAGCCGCTACGGGTTATCGCTCACGCTCGGCGGCGGCGAAGTGACGCTGCTCGAACTCACGCGCGCTTACAGCGTGTTCGCCAACGGCGGCGCGCTCGTGCCATCGACGGCGATCCGCTGCGTGATCGACCGCAACGACAATATCGTTTACGAATACGAAAATAGCTGCCCCAGTGGCAATCGCACCCCCACCAGCATCACGCGGACGGGTTACGGATCGCAGGTGCTTGACCCGCGCATCGCCTTCATCGTCAGCGATATTCTGGGCGATAACGCCGCGCGTTCGCCCGCGATGGGCGCGAACAGTCCGTTGAACACAGGCGGCTTGTTCACCAGCGTGAAAACCGGCACGACCGACGATTTCCGCGACAACTGGACGGTGGGTTATACGCGCAACGTCGCAATAGGCGTGTGGGTGGGCAACAGCGACGGATCGCCCATGAGTGGCAACATCTCCGGCTTGGCGGGCGCTGCGCCGCTGTGGAACACCGTGATCAACGCGATCTACGCCGATCAACGGGCGCTGCGATCCTTCGCGGTCGATGGCGCGCTGCTGCCCGATCGCTTGGATCAGCCTTCGGGCATGTCGCTGCGGAATATTTGCGCGATTGGCGCGCTGCGCGAACCCGCATCCGGTTGCGCCTCCGCGTCGGAAGTGGCATGGTCTCTAGTCATTTCTCAATCATACGTTGAGTTGGGAGGTGGCGGCTAGAGGCTGACTGTGAGTTAACGCAGCCGCATGTGGGAGCCACAAGACCGAAGAGTACGACCGTAAAGTCGGGAGTCGAGCTTTCCGCAACCGGCGACAGACAGTACGGTGAAGAGGTAGATGGCATTTATGGAGCGGCGATGGACTCGACGAGCCAGAAATTCCACGATATCCAACCTGCCAAGAAAAGGAGCATTCCAATGATCACGATCCCGTGGGGCTTCTTTG
>JBGSRB010000629.1:0-1947 GCA_041737735.1 Anaerolineae bacterium
CGCCAGATCAGCGCCCAAACCCGCCAACAATTCGGCTAAGGCGCGCCCTAATCCGTGACTGCCGCCCGTGATCACCACGACTTTGCGCGCGAGTGGCTGTGTGTTCATGCTCATAACGCCTGACTCAGATCAACGCGCGGACGTTCACCCGCCGCGATACGCGCCAGTTCGGTCAGACCGTCGCCTAATTCGATGCCGCGATTCGTCCCTGATCCGCCGCCGATGTGCGGCGTCAGGATCACGTTATCGAGCGCACACAACGGGCTGGTTTCCGGCAGCGGTTCATAGGTGAACACGTCCAAGCCCGCGCCCGCGATCCGGCGTTCGCTCAGCACAGTGATCAGCGCATCCTCATCGATCACGCCACCGCGCGCGATATTGACGATATACGCGCTGGGCTTCATCAAGGCGAGTTCGTCCGCGCCGATCATGCGTTCGGTGTCAGGCGTGTGCGGCGCGGCGATCACGACGTAATCGCTCTCACTCAGCAGCGCGGGCAGATCGCGATATTCAGCATCGAAACGGCGTTCGAGTTCAGCGGACAGCGGAGTGCGCTTGTAATACAGCGTTCGCATCCCAAGCACACTCGCCCGCCGTGCCAGCTCACAGCCGATCTCGCCCATGCCGATGATGCCGAGCGTTTTCGCGCCGACTTCATGCACCGCCATGTTCTTCATCCAGTGGAACGCCATCTTCCACTGCGCGGTGATTTCCGGCTTGATGCCGCGATAACGATACGCACCATCGGCAACCGCTTCATGCGACATGCGTAAGTCTTTGCTCAGCGCCATGATGAACGTCAGCGCCAGTTCCGCGACGCAGTTGGGACCCTTGCGCGGGACGCTGGCGAGCGTCAAGCCGCGCGCGCGGGCAGCGTCAACATCGATGTTGTGATAGCTGCGCCCCAGTTTCAGCACGATCTTGAGGTTGGGCAGCGCGGCAAGCAGCGCGTCATCGACCGTTTCGGTCTGCACCACCAGCGCGCCGATCTCAGGCGAAGCCAACTGCGCCGCGCTCTGATCCGGCGTCGCGCCGATCAACGCGAAGCCGTCGAAGCTGGCAGCCAGATCGCGCACAGTGGCGGCATATTCGGCGTCGGCGATCAATACGTTCATGCGTTCAGTCATCACGCGCCCCTTGACCCCGCCACCGTGATTTTGCTCATGGCGACTTTCATACGTTCCAAGCCTTCATGCAGCTTATCTTCGGGTTGCAGGAAGGTCATGCGGATGTAATGCTTGCGCGCCTCATCGAACGCCGAACCGGGATAGACCAGCACATGCTGATCAGTCAGGATTTTCTGCGCGAGTTCGGCACTGTCCATGCCCGTGAAGCTGATGTCGGCAAACACGAACTGCCCGCCCTGCGGCACGCCATAACGGATGCCCATCTCATCGAGCGCATCCAGCACCAGACGGCGACGACGTTTGTAGATTTCCGCCATCTCCTGCACGGGTGCTTGCGGCCCCGTCAGCGCCGCCAAGCCCGCATACTGGCTGATGATCGACGTGCCGCCCGTGACCGCCGCCTTAAGCGCTTCCACGCGCGCCATCAGATCAGCGGGACCTACCACCCAACCGAGCCGCCAGCCGGTCATGCTGAAGGCTTTCGACAGCGCGTTGAGCGTGAGCGTGCGCGCCTTCGCGCCCGGCAGCGATGCCGGACTCGTGTGGACGAACTCGTCGTAGAGGAACAGGTCGTAAATATCATCGGCAAGGATCATCAAGTCGTGTTCGTGCGCGATGTTCACCAGTGCCTGCATGTTCTCGCGCCCGATCACGCCTGCCGTCGGGTTGTTCGGTGACACCAGCAGCATCGCGCGCGTTTTCGGCGTGATCGCCGCGCGCACCGCAGCGGGATCGATGTAGAAGTCATCGGCGGCGGTGGTTGACACACCGATCTTGACGCCACGCGCAAAACTGAGCGCATCAATGTACGTGTTGTAAT
>JBGSRB010000631.1:0-7961 GCA_041737735.1 Anaerolineae bacterium
CGCGGATGCGGTGCGCGTGGCAGTCGGCGTCACGGTGGGCGCGTCGATCTGAATGAGCGCGTCAAAAGCGACATAAGCGGGCGCGTCGTCGTCTGCCAGCAGAATGGTATGCCATTCCGCGTTGGATTCGATCACACGCACCTCGTCGCCTGCGCGCAGCGCCGCGATCACGCCGCAGTCGGTCGCGGGGCAGTCAAACACGCTGACCAGTTCATCATCCTCGACATTGGGTGTGAACAGCGTGATCGTGACTTCGGTCGGGCTTGGCGTGACCGACGGCGTGACTTCAGTCGGTTCCAGCGCGGCGGTGTCGTGGGTGGGCGTGCTGCTCGGCAGCGCTGCCAGCGTCGGCACATCAGCCGGCGGATTGTTATCCACACAGCCCGCCAACAGCACGCCCCCCAAGAGGCAAATTAAAAGAATTTTTCGACTCATCATGATCCTTATTTGGTTACGGCGGAAGGATGACCAGCGGTTGCGGGTGCATCTGTGCCGCCATTAAGCGATAGGTGTCGCCCTGCCGTTCATGCAGCCAGCCGATCAAGTGATAAGCGCCAGCGGGCAGGGCAAGCGGTTGGGCTGCTGTCCAGATGTATTGTTCGCCCGGCAGCAGCGTGATCGCGGCGGGCGCGGTGGCGAAGGCGGGTTCGCGCCATGGCGTCAGATCATCCGGGTCGGACAGCGTGTAAAACAGACTGATCGCGGTCGCGCGGTCGGTATTGTTCCGCAGCGCGAACGTGGTTTCAAGTGTGTTGTTAGGTTGCAACTGCGTGTTGTGCAGCGCGAAATCCAGCGGATGGCCGATCACAATCGGGCGCGTAAACGGATCGCCATCGCTGTGAAAGCGCGCGCCTGTGTCATCAAGCGCGTGCGTCCACGCGGTCAAGCGCCATTCGCCCTGCGCCAGTTGATCGGGCAGATCGAACACAGCTTCAAAGCGCGCGCCCACCGCCAGATCGCTGATCTGTTGTTCGGGCGCGGTGTAGATCGCCGTGCGCCACGGTTGATCACTGTCAGGCGGCGCCAGCGTGAACCAGACGTAACCCGTGCGCGGTGCCTCCGCGATGTTGACGACGGTCACCCGGACACGCTCAAGCGAACGCGGCGTTTGCTCGGTGCTGATCGCACTGATGACGAACGCTTGCGTGTCAAATTCGCGCGTCAGGGGAATGGTCTGCGTGATGGTTTGCGGTGGCGGCAGCGCGGCATCACTCACAAACGTAAATGGCTGCGTCAGCGCCAGCGGTTCGGGCAGGCTGATGCCGTCGGCGTGGCGGCGTTCACCCGTACCGTCGTCATGCACCCACGCCGAGAGATAATAATCCCCGATCAGCGCGCGCGGCACCGCGAAGAAGAAATCGGCACTCGCGCCGGGCAGCAAACGTTGGATGCGGGCTTCCGGAGCAGTGTAGACCGCCGAAGTCCACGGTTGTTCGCGCGTGCTGGACAAAATGAACCAGACATAACCCGTGAGCGGGGCGTTGGCGTAATTCCGCACGCTGACGCGCACCTGATCGAGGGTTTGCCCGTTGAGCAGCGCGGTTAAACCGCTGATTTTGAGCGTTTGCGTCGGGCGCGGCGGCATAATCGTCGTGCTAACTCCGCGCGGCGATTGATCGATCAGCGGGTGCGTGAACGTCAAACGGTCGCGCGTGAGCGTGCGATCGGCGCGCGTGTCGGCGCTTTCACCCGTTGCGCTGCGCGGCAGAAAGGCGACGATCAACGCGCTGCCCGCCAGCAGTGCCAGCGCGCACGCGATCAAGATGTAGATCAAGCGGTGTTGCAGCAGTTTGGTCATGCGTGTGTTGACTGTGTTATCCATCGCCTTTTAGGATAACAACATCCGCCCAAGATGCAACCCGCGTCATGGGCGATTCGGGCGCTAACCCGAACGTTCCAGCCACAGGATCGCATACGGATCAAGCGTCAGCGGCGCGCTTACGTTCGCGCCCGTGTTGAGATCGCGCCAGTTGCCAGCGGGCAGTGTGGCGATGCTGACCGCCTGATCGCTGACATTGTGCAGCGCGATCACGGTTGCGTCGCCAGCGGGCGCAGTCCGTTCGACCGCGAACACACCCGCGCCATAATCCAGCACGCGCTGATCGCCCAACGGATGAAACGCGGGCGTGCTGGCGCGCATCGTCAACAGTTCGATCATGCCGTGATACACGCGACTGCGTAGGCTGGCGGTGTCGGCAAGCTCGCGCAGCAGCGCGTCGGCGTCCAGCTTCTCGCGATTGATTGTGCGCGCGCGACCGGTTTGTTCAACGCCTTCGATCCAATTGCGCGAGCCGAACAAATTATGGAAATACACGCCCGGCACGCCGATCAACGCCAGCATGATCGCCTGCGAACACAGAAAGCGACGAAAGGCGCGATCAGGATCGCGCGCGGTGATCGCCGGATGCGTGATCGCGTCAAAGTAGGTGATGTTGAGTTCATACGGGCTTGCCGATCCATCGGGCAGTTGCCGATAGGACACGCGCCCGCCATGATCGAGCGTCAGATCGACCAGCGCTTGCACATCCGCAGCGGGGATCAAGCCCGTCGCCGGACGCAAACCCACGCCATCATGCGACGCGGTGAAGTTAAAGAAGGTCGTGCGGTCGCTGACGCGCTGAATTGTGCTTGCCCACGCGCTCAACGCCGACGCATCCCCCGTGCGGAAGGTGTGCAGCACCAGCGGCGGCAGCGGAAACTGATAGACCATCTGCGCTTCGTTCGCGCCATCGCCAAAATACGAGATGTTCTCGGCGTGCGGCACGTTCGTTTCCGTGATCAGGATCACCTGCGGCGCAGCGACATCCAGCACGGCGCGCAGCAGTTGAATGATCGCGTGCGTCTGCGGCAGGTGAATGCTCGACGTGCCGGGTTCTTTCCACATGAAGGCAATCGCATCAAGGCGGATCAGCGCTGCACCCTGCGCCACATAATCGAGCAGCACCCTAATGATGTCGAGCAGCACATCCGGATTAGCGTAATTCAAATCGATCTGATCGGCGCTAAACGTCGTCCATACATGTTGGGTTCCGCTGGGCGTCGCAAACGGGGTCAACAGCGGATGCGTGCGCGGGCGCACCACCTGCGACAGATCGACCGTCGGATCAACCGTGACGAAATAGCGATCATAGGGTGCTTCGCCGCGCAGAAAGGATTGAAACCATGTGCTGTGCGCGGAAATGTGGTTGATCACCGCGTCGAACATCAAGCGGAAGTCGGGCTGAAACGCGCGAATATCAGCCCACGAACCAAGCGCGGGATCGACGGCGTGATAGTCGATCACCGAGAAGCCATCATCCGATGAGGACGGGTAAAACGGCAGGATGTGCAAGCCGCGCACGCCATAAGGCAGCGTCGTGCGTGTGAGGACATCACGCAGCGTGTGTAAAGGCGCTTCACCCGCGCGTTGGACATGATCGCCATACGCGATGATGATCGCGTCCTGTTCGCTCAAGCTGAGGGGCGCGGGCGCAGGCACGGTATCAGGCAGCAGCGCCCGTAAACGCGCGAACACACCATCGGCCTGATCGCCGTAGAGAAGGTGTAATTGTGCTTTGATTAAGTCTATTGCCTGTATATCCATTTGGCAGACATTCCCCACTAACGTTAAGATGATCGCCACAACAATAGCATTGGAAGCGCGCAAACGGCAATTCACAGGCAGCGCGCCCGTAACAAGGATGATTATTTATGTACGCTGTTGAAAATTTGCACAACCACATTGATCTTGAACATATCCCGTTTACGGATCGCGGATCGCGCTTGCTGGTGTTTCGGCGCGGCGCGGCGCTGTATGTCCGCATTGCGGAACGTTGGGCGCACCAGCAAGGCGAATATGGACATTATCGCCAGCGCGCGCCAATGCTCGATGATCTGCGGTTTGCCGACGCCGATGGACAGCCGCTTGATTTCACGGCGGATACGTATCCGCATGTGATCACACTCAACACCACGACGGGCGATTTCGATGTAGCGTTTCTCGACGCTGAAACGCTGGTCATGCGGCTGCCCAGTGGAACGTTCACGCTCACGTTTAACGCGCTGTGCGATCGCGGCGCAACTGATCGACGCGGCGGCGTGTTGTTCGGCGTGCGCAAGCTGGCATACACCACCGACGCGCAGATCATCAGCAACACGATCACGCCAATCAGCGAACATCAGCAGCGCATCACGCTGACGCTGAACGCCGATGCGGGCTGCGCGCTGCTGTTCAACATCACGCCGCGCTTGGGCTTTAATCGCAGTGTGCCATCAGCGGATGCCGCCATCGACACCGCCAAACTACGTTGGCGCGCGTGGTTCAATGGCGCGCCGCCCGTGCATGACGACTTCCGCGATCAGTATGATTATGCGTGGTGGATCATGGGGGCGGGCTTGCTCAGTCCGCGCTATTTCTTCACGCGCGAAGCCATGACGCCCTCGAAGATTCATTACGTGGGCGTGTGGCACTGGGATCAATTCTTCCACGCGATTGCCTATCGCCACCTTGACACCACGCTGGCGGAAGATCAACTGCGCATTTTGCTCGATCACCAGCAGCCCAACGGCTTGATCCCCGATGCGATCTTCGATGAAGGCTTGGTGGCGCATCTCGAAATGCCGGTCGATGCCGACGTGACCAAGCCGCCATTGATCGCGTGGGCGGCGCTCAAGCTGTTTGAAATTTCGCAGCGGCGCGAATTTCTCGAAGAAGTCTACGAACCGCTGACGCGCTGGCATCAATGGTGGGTGGACGCTAACCGCGACGAACGCGGCTTGTTCGTCTATCGGCATCCGTTTTCGTCGGGTCTGGATGACAGCCCGATGTGGGATGACGGTCTGCCTGTGACCGCGCCTGACCTCAACACGTATCTGGTTATTCAGGCGGAAAGCCTCGCCCGCATCGCGGAATTGATCGATCTGCCTTTCGAAGCCGCGCGTTATCAAGCGGAAGCCGCGCGTACAACCCAGTTGATGCTTGAGCATATGTGGGATGACGAACACGGCTGGTTTCATCCGTTGGCTGCCGACGGTGCGCCGATCACGGTAGCGACGCCGTTCAACCTGCTGCCGCTGTGGATCGACGGCTTGCCCGACGAAGTTTATGCGCGCATGATTGATAATGTGCGCGATCCGGAATTGTTCTGGACGGCGTATCCGCTAGCGACGGTGGGCGTGCATGATCCCAAGTTTGACGCTGAACAAATGTGGCGCGGTCCCGCGTGGATGAATATCAATTACCTGTTCATCGAAGCGCTGACGCGGCGCGGTGCGTTTGAGTTGGCGGTTAAGCTGCGGCGCGACACCCTGCGCGTGATCATGCAGCATTCCGACATTTACGAGTATTACAACCCGATCACGGGTGAGCGCCCGCCGAAATCCGCGCCGATCTTCGGCTGGACTTCCGCAGTGTTCATCGATCTGGCGCTGGCGGAAACAGCCTACCGCTTTCGTCAGCGGCGTTGAGGGTGTTGGGCATCCCGCCATTGGCACGCGCGGGGCGCTCTGCTACAATGCGAACATTCACTTTTCGACCAGCCCACCCGCTGTCCGGTGGGTGTGGTGACGTTCAAACTGAAGGATGAAAACGGACATGCCGCTTACAAAAAACGAAAAAGACGTAGTTATCGGTGAATATAAACAACACGAAACCGACACCGGCTCGCCGCAGGTGCAGATCGCGCTGTTGACGACGCGCATCCAATCGCTGACCGAGCATCTCAAGACGCACCCGCAAGATCAACACTCGCGGCGCGGTTTGCTCAAGTTGGTAGGACAGCGGCGGCGGCACTTGCGCTATCTGAGCCGCACCAACCCCGACGCCTACCGCGAAATGTTGCAGCGTTTAGGGCTGCGCCGCTAGATTCACGCAGTTGTGCTTGGGCTTGACTGAGAACGAACGGACGACTCACACCATGAGTCGTCCGTTTTTGCTTCGCGGCTTAGCGCGCTTCGGGGGTGTCGATCAAAGCGGGCAGATCGAATGGTACGAGCGTTTCATCCTGATCGACCAGAAACGCGACCAACGCAGCAACGTTAGCAAACGCGCGCACGCGCAGCCCGATGATCTGGCTGACGGTGGAACTCATGAAGCGCGCCATCTTGTCATGCGAGAGGGTGAGTGTCCACGCTAAGCGCTCTGAGTTTTTACCCGCCATGACTTTGACCACCGCCATAAGGTCGGTAGGATATTGAGTAACGGCGCGTTCATCGACAATAATGTAAACCAATCCTTCCGAGACCGAATCGATCAATTCATCGGCGGATCGGCGCGCCTGCATCAGTTCGTCGCCGGTGATCACACCCGCTAAACGTTGCAGCAACACACGATTTTCCACGAGCCAACGGCTTTCATATGCCATGCGTCTCTCCTCAATTAAGCGTTGTCACCATGACGCTATTATAGTGCTAAATAGTTGGGAAACAATGTATAAGTCTCATGACAGTAGTCAGGTTACAATGTAAATTTCATTCATTGCTTTACGCTTTTCACGCTCACAGCCGACTGTGACATTAGTCCTACGTTTGCCCCACGCACGAGACCAGCTTATGCCTTGAAATACACGAGTAAAAAATCCAGTTCAGAGCTGACCACCAAGATTAACGCTTTTTACTAAATTCATGAGGTAAGCTGTAGGCAAGCAACTTTACGCTCGTGTAAAGCGGCGTATAGATTAAGGATGATACCTTATGCTCGATTCGCGTGACCGTTTGCTCTCCCTTGCTGACATCATCGCTGCCACACCGGTTCAGATCAATCCACATTTCGCCCGCACCAATGCCGAGATCGAAGCCTACTGTCAAGACTATGCCATTTGGCTGCCCAATTTTGGGGATTATCACAGCATGGCAGCGTATATGTTTCCGCGTGCCGAGTGCGAGCGCTACTTGACGATCAGCATTTTGATGGACTTGCTCTGGTTCATCGACGATTACTACACGCGCAGCCGCATCGACAGCAGCGCGCAGCAGGATGCGCGTTTGGCGCAAACCTTTATGACCGGAATGCAGATTTTGCTTTACGATGAAGTACAATCAGCGTATGAAGGTTGGCATTATGTCTGCGCTGACTTGCGTCAACGGGTGATCGCGCACAATGGCGAAGCCTGGTTGCGCCGCTTGATCGCGGGTTTAGACGCGCATTTGCAAGCGACCACACTGTCGATCAATGCTAGGTTGTGTTGACATTTAGCGTAACCAAATCAAGGCACTGACAAAGTGCAAAAAGCCCAAGTAGGAACGATCCAACTTCTCAAAGCGGGAGAAGATGCGCCGAAAATGCTTGATCTTGTTGATGAAACATTCCACCAAATGGCGTTCTCGATACAGCCATTCATCATACGCGCGCAAAACTTTAGCCCGTTGATGGGGTGGAATGACAGCTTCCATGCCGCGCGCCAGCAGATACTCGATAAAATCTGCCGCCGCATAGCCGCGATCCGCAATCAAGCGCTCGAAATCGAACCCGTCCAGAAGCGACTGCGCTTGAGTGCTGTCGTGGCGTTGTCCAGCTGTCAGCCGTATCCGCAGCGGATTGCCCAAGCCATCCACCGTCATGTGAATTTTGCAGCTAAAGCCACCGCGGCTACGCCCCAACGCTTGCGCGCCGCTTTTTTTGTGCGCCTGCCGCGCACGGATGAGCCCGTACGACCGTACTATCAATCATCCCGTTTTCCATATCGGGATCGGCGGCAAAATGGCTTAGCATCCGTTCCCACACACCTGCCTCGCACCAGCGCACGAAGCGTTTATACACGCTGTTCCAGTTCCCGTACTCGGTGGGCAGCAGACGCCATTGCGCTCCACTGCGGCTAATCCACTTCACTGCTTCGACAAACAGGCGGCATGTCGCCTCTTGTCCCACATAGGCATTCGGGTCTTGTTTCAAGAAATCCCGAATCTTCGTCCATTGATCGTCGGTTAGTCTCACATCGCTCATGAGACTATTTTATATGAGCTTCCCAAATGTCAACACAACCTAG
>JBGSRB010000044.1:0-4325 GCA_041737735.1 Anaerolineae bacterium
TGGAAGAACAACTCAAGCGCTGGCGCTATTCACAGCCGCGCACGATCCATCGCGATCGTTATTTAGCGGCGCAAGAACTCAGCGCGCCGCTGATCTTCGCCGGGGATGCGTTCGGGGGTCCCCGCGTGGAAGGTGCGGCGCTCAGCGGCATCGCTGCGGGGCGCGCGCTGATTAATCTGCTGGCGTAAATCAACTGGGCTGGGGGCGGCGGGCGTCCGTCCCTAAGCGTAAATCAGGCGCTCGTGTTCACCCTTACGCTTGCCAAAGGTAGCTCGATAAAGCGGCTGTAGGCTTGGCTGGCTTCCAACGCGAGCGCTTCGAGATCAGGCGCGGGTAGAAACGGATCGAGTGTCAGATCGAACGCCTTCGCCCGCCGTTTGACTTTCCACGTGCCAATCACTTGCCCCTGTTTGACGATGATCGGGAAGAAAACGCCATTTTTGCCGGGGATAATTTTAATCAGGTGTTCCGGCGCAAGCACAGCGTCGCGATTGCCATACCCAATGATGTATTCATCGAAGCCGGGCAGCAGATGTAAATGCGTCGCCGCAGCTTCGGGGGCGGGTTGTGTAGCCGGATTCAGCCAGTATTCGAAGCCGTTGATCGACTCGGCAATCAGCGCGGGCTGAGCCGCTTGGATGCCCTGCCGTGCCGCCGTGACCGTTAAGCCTGTCCAGCGGGCGAAATCTTGGACTGTGGCAGGCGCATGGCTGGTGAAATAACGCTGTGCAAGCTCGCTGAGCGCATCTTCACCAGATAATTCGCGTGAATGCGACACCCATTCATCCAACAGCATGAAAGTTTGCTGTTTACCCGCCATGGGTCCGATGCAAATAACGCCACTCTGCGCCAGATACCACAAAATATGATAGCCGCGCTGACTGTGCGTGCTGATCTGGTGATCTTCAAACAACTGCATCATCTCAGGGCGGGCTAAGCGCTTGCCGCCGCTCAACGCCTCGCCAACCAATGTTTCACAGCGCGCCATGATCGCGGTGGAAAGTTCGAGCTGTTCCAAACGACGCGCGTCGGCGGCGATCAGGCGTGAAGCACACAGCTTGAGCATCCATTGAGCATCTTCGGGCGCGACCCAATGGATCGTGCCGCGCATGGGCCATGTGCGAATGATCGTTCCCGCTTCAATCGCTGCTTCAACCGCCTTGACCGTTGCATCTTGTATACGCGCGCCAATTGCCCATAACGACTGACCGTAATCCTGTGCTTGGATCGCGCCCATCCATCTGACAACATCCGCTGGCGTTTGGAATTTCGCGCCCTCAATGTGCTGATTATGTAGTCTTTGCGCGGCAATTTGTTCAGATGACATCATCAAATTTCCTGCTATTCCACATCGCGCCAGTTGATGCCCGCCTGGGCATTGGCGCGCAGCGGCGCAGCCAGCACGCAAGCGTTCTCCATTACATCAACCACGAGCGCGGATGTTTCCGCCAGCCGATCTTCCGGCACTTCCAGCACCAATTCGTCATGCACTTGCAGCAGCATCCGTGCGCCCAGATTACGCTGCGCGAGTTCGGCGTACAGGTCGATCATCGCGCGCTTGATGATGTCGGCGGCTGTGCCTTGAATCGGCATGTTGATCGCTTCGCGCTCGGCTGATTGCCGACTGTTGACATTGCCATGCTGCAAGCCGGGGAAGAAGCGCCGCCGCCCGAACAGGGTGGTCAGATAACCGCGTTCGCGCGCGATCTGCTTGGCTTGATCGAGATAAACTTTTACGCGCGGCAAGCGGGCGAAATAAGTTTTAATAAATTCATCCGCCTGCGCCAATGTCAGATCGCTATCGCGCATGAGGCGAAACGCGCCCATGCCATACAGAATGCCGAAATTGACGCGCTTAGCGAAATTGCGCTCTGTTTTGGTGACCTGATCGAGCGCGATGCCATAAATGATCGCGGCGGTGGCGGCATGAATATCCTGCCCTTGCTCGAAGGCGGTCAGTAGGGTGGGTTCGCGGCTGACATGCGCCATGATCCGCAGTTCGACCTGACTGTAATCGACTGACAGCAGTTGATAGCCATCGGGCGCGATGAAGGCGCGGCGCACCTCACGCCCGATCTCGGTGCGAATGGGGATGTTTTGCAAGTTCGGGTTGCTGCTGGAAAGGCGTCCGGTGCTGGCGCCGGCTTGGTGATAGCTGGTATGCACGCGCCCCGTTTCGGGATGCACCAGCGCGGGCAGCGCATCGACATACGTGCCTTTGAGCTTGGTGATCTCGCGGTATTCGAGAATTTTTTCGATGATCGGGTGCTGACCACGCAAATTTTCCAGCACATCGGCGGCAGTCGAAAAGCCATGTGTGGTCTTACGCAGCCCTTTTGAATCGATGCCGAGCTTGCCGAACAGCACATCGTTCAACTGTTTGGGGCTGTTGATGTTGAACGAGCCGTAACCGCCCGTCAAATCGTGGATTTCATCCTCAAGCCGCTTGAGCATCGTGCCGAGCGTCACGCTCATGGTTGCCAGCGCTTCCGTGTCGAGCAGCACGCCCGCGCGTTCCATCGACGCCAACACGGGGATGAGCGGCATCTCCAGTTGTTCGAGCAGATCAAGCGGGGCGGGCGGATTTTCCGTTCCCCACAGCGGATCGACCTGCGGATCATCGGCGCCTTGTGTCAGCTTAGCGCGCAGCGGCGCGACCAGTTGCAGTGTGATCGCGGCGTCGGCGGCGGCGTAGGGCGCGGCGTGCGCGATGCTGACCGTGTTCATCGCCTTTTGATTTTTGCCTGTGCCGATCAACTCGCTGATCTCGGTCATGCGGATGTTGAGTTCGGCGCGCGCTAAGCGCTTCAAACCCAGATTCGCATCAGGCATTCCGCGCAAAAATTCCGCGATCATGGTGTCGAACGTGATCGGCGTCACGTCGATGCCATAACGCTGCAAGACGATCAGGTCATAGTCGGCGTTGTGCGCGTATTTGGGAATGTTCGGATCGGTCATAGCGGGACGCAGTGCATCGATCACACGGGCGAGCGGCAGTTGATCGCCTTCATCATGTCCCACGGGAATGTAATACCCGTGATCGGGTGTGACCGCCAGTGAAATGCCGACCAGCGTCGCGCGCATCTGATCGATATCGGTCGTCTCGGTGTCAAAGGCGATGGCGCTGGCGGTTGCTAGGGTCGCCACCAATTCAGCCAGTGCTGCTTCATCCTGCACAATCGTCGTCGGCACGATCTCGGCGCCGGGTTCGAGCGGGGCTTCGTCTTCTGCCATGTCAAACAGGGACATTTGCTCGCTGGCGGGGCGCGCTTCGATGCGGCTCAATTGGTTGAACAGGCTGTTAAATTCCAGTTCGCGGAACAGCGTTTCGACCGCGCGCTTATCGAAGTTGTGCGCCACACACGCTTCAAGATCGACCGTGATCGCTGCGTCGCGGCGGATGCGGGCGAGGTCTTGACTCAAAAATGCCGACTCGCGCCCATTGATCAGCTTAGTTTGCAGCGCGCCTTTAATCAGCGCGATGTTGTCGTAAATCGCTTCGAGCGTGCCGTAGGTTTGCAGCAGCGTGGTCGCGGTTTTGCGTCCCACGCCCGCCACGCCGGGGATATTGTCGGACGTGTCGCCTTCTAGCGCCTTGAGATCGATTAACTGTGCGGGTTCTAAACCGTATTCAGCGCGGAATTTCGCCACATCATAAGTTTCATCGGGCGTGTTCGGCTTGGGGATCGCCAAGCGCACCGTGGTATGCTCGGTCAGCAATTGGAGTAAATCGCGATCGCCCGTGATCAAGCGCGGATCAACGCCTTGCGCTTCGGCTTGCACCGCGATCGTCCCCATCACGTCGTCGGCTTCCCAACCCGGGATCATCAGGATCGGGATGTTGAACGCCTGCACCATCGTCATGATGCGCGTGATTTGCTGCGCCAGCTCATCGGGCATTTTTTCGCGCGTGCCTTTGTAGTCACTATACAGCACGTCGCGCCCGCTTAAGCCATCATCGAACGCCACCGCGAAGTAATACGGTTTTTCACGTTCGAGAATATCCATGATCGTGCGCGTAAAGCCAAACACCGCGCTGGTCACTTCGCCCGCGCTGGTCATAAACGGGCGGCTGAACATGGCGAAATGATGACGGTACGCCAGCGCGTGACCATCAATAATGTAAAACAGGCGGCGAGCAGTCATCGCACAATCCCTCATGCAGTCGGGTGCAGAATGCGCGGATTATAACACAAATGAGCGAATTTCGCGGGGTAGTTTCAAGTTTACGTGCGATATTGTTTGAGCGCGCGCCGCGCGATCACGGCGGGCAGCAGGCGCGCCAGCCACATGATCACGCGGTCGAACGGGCGCAGCGCCAGCAC
>JBGSRB010000099.1:0-5523 GCA_041737735.1 Anaerolineae bacterium
CCGCGATCACCACCACCACGACCGCCGCGATCCCCGCCGCGACCGCCACCGCCGCCGCCCGGAGGACGACGATCTTTGTCGCGGGCTTCTTCGGCTGTCCAGCCTTCGAGAACGGCTTGGCGGCTCAAGCGCACCTTGCCATCACCCTGCACGTCGGTGATCATAACCATGATCTCGTCGCCCATGCTGACTTCATCTTCAGGCTTCTCGACGCGGTGATCGGACAACTGCGAGATATGCACCATGCCGTCGCGTCCGGGCATGTATTCCACGAATACGCCGTACGGCTCGATGCGCGTGACCTTACCCGTGTAGACGCGCCCGATTTCCGGGTCTTCGGTCAAGCCGCGAATCTCGTCGATGGCTTGCTGCACCGCGATCCCGTTGACGCCCGCCACGAACACCGTACCATCTTCCTGGATGTCGATCTTGACGCCTGTGCGTTCCTGAATGCCGCGCACCGTTTTGCCGCCGGGTCCGATGATCGTGCCGATTTTGTCGGCGTTGACCTTGACCGCAGTCATGCGCGGGGCGAGATCGCTCAGGTCGGCGCGGCTTTCGGGCAGCGCTTCCCGCATCACTTCGAGAATCTGTAAGCGGGCTTCCAGCGCTTGTTCCAGCGCTTGCGCCATGACCGCATCGGTCACACCACTGATCTTGATGTCCATTTGCAGCGCGGTGATGCCATTGACCGTTCCCGCGACTTTGAAGTCCATATCGCCGATATGATCTTCCAAGCCTTGAATGTCGGTCAGCACGGCGATCTCATCGCCTTCTTTAATCAAGCCCATGGCAATGCCTGCCACCGGCGCTTTGATCGGCACGCCTGCGTCCATTAAGGCTAAGGTGCTGCCGCAGACCGACGCCATCGACGTTGATCCGTTCGAGCTTAGCACTTCGCTGACGAGGCGAATTGTGTAGGGGAACACATCTTCATCAGGGATCATCGCGCGCAGGGCGGTTTCCGCCAGCGCACCGTGACCAATCTCGCGGCGACGCGGACCGCGCAGCGGATAGGCTTCACCCGTGCTGAACGGCGGGAAGTTATAATGGTGCATGTAGCGCTTGTTTTCTTCGGGGCTGAGCGTGTCCAGTTCTTGCGAGTCACGCGGTGTGCCAAGCGTGGCAATGGTCAACACCTGCGTTTGCCCGCGCTTGAACAAGCCCGAACCATGCACGCGCGGGATGATGCCCACTTCCGCCGCGAGATCGCGCAAGTCGCGGAAACCGCGTCCGTCGGCGCGCACGCCTTCGACGGTGCGGCGGCGCACTTCTTCTTTGATCACGCTGCTGAACACTTCACCCACCACCGACTCATCGGGCGAGGCGTAAAGCTCGATGTCATCTTCATCGGTGATGGCGGGCGCGGCGTCGGCATAGCTGGCGAGCAGTTCGGCGCGCAGTGCGTCGAGGGCTTCGTTGCGTCCTGTGCGATCCGTCGTGGTCTCGATGATCTGGCGCACGCTGGCTTGCGCGCGTTCGCGCACCTGCGCTACCACTTTTTCATCAATTTCCGTCGCGGCGATGAACTGCGATTTTGGCTTGCCAATGCTCGCTTGGATTTCCAGTTGCAGTTGCAGCAGCGGCTGCATCGCATCGTGCGCCAAGCGCAGCGCGCGCAGCATCGTCGCTTCATCGACTTCATCCGCGCCGCACTCGACCATGTTGATCGCGTCCAGCGTTCCCGACACGCGCAGATCGAGGCTGCTGTTTTCCATCTCGCTGATCGTCGGGTTGACGACCAACTCGCCATCGATCAAGCCGATGCGGACACCCGCCACGGGCCCATTCCACGGGATGTTGGAGATCATCAGCGCGGTGCTGGCGGCGACGATGCCGCTCATGTCGATCTGATGCTCTTGGTCATGGCTGAAGGCGGTGAGAATGATCTGCACTTCGTTGCGCATTCCCTTGGGGAACAGCGGGCGCAGTGTGCGGTCGATCACGCGCGACGCGAGGATCGCGCCTTCCGACGGACGCCCTTCACGGCGGAAAAAGCTACCGGGGATGCGCCCCGCCGCGTACAATTTTTCTTCGTAATCGACACTAAGCGGGAAAAAGTCGATATTCGCGCGGGCGGTCTTGCTCATGGTGGCGGTGGCAAACACCAGCGTTTGTCCGGTTTGCACCGTAACGGCGCCGCCGGCTTGTTCCGCCAGCTTGCCCGTTTCGATGATGAACTCTAGCCCTGCAATTTCGGTGACAAATTGTTTAACGTCACCCATGTGTCCTGCCATTAGCGTTGGGTCTCCTTACGACCTGCTGCGTTGAATCCGAAACGCGCGCTCGTGCGGGCGCTGTTCAACGCGCATAAACAAAGACATGCCCGCCATTTCAGGGACTGGCGCGCGCCGTCAAACGATGGTTGTTTGGCAGCGTGCGCCAACCCCCGCGCTGTCGGGCATGTTACTAAAAGTATATCACAGAATTGCGGGGCGAATTTGGCTTACGATGCCTGATCCTCGCCATGACGCTCAGCGATGAAGGCTTCGATCCGCGTGATGAACGAGCGAATATGGGGCGCGTTGGCTTCGCCGCCCAATGCCGTCATCAAACGGGTGAGTGTGTCCACCAGTGACGTGAGCGTGTACGGCGAGTCGGGCGGCGCGATGTCGAACACCGAGATCAGCGCGTCTTCAGCGTCGTCCACACGACCTAGCGCCAAGCGCGCGGTCAGCAGGTCGGCAAACGCCCAATAATTATCAACTTCGGCTTGCACTTCGCCGCGTGCCAGCCGTTCGACGCGCTTATAGGTGTGCAGCATCTGCTCGCGGTCATTGGCTTGCATGTAGAGCAGCGCTAAGTTGCTGAACGGGTAGGACGAATGCGGCGTGACCAGCGCGGCTTCTTCATACGCGCGGATCGCCTGTTTCACCTGACCGCGCCGACGATACAAGCCGCCGAGTGATCCCCACCACGCTTCGCTGTCGTCGTCAACCAGCTTCGGGTTGATGGTCAGCGCTTCGATCAGCAGGGCTTCGCCTTTGTTGTAAAGGCGATCACGTTCGAGATTTTCGGTGCGATCGTCACCCATGCGCCGATAGACGTAACCGAGCGCGGCGCGCGCCAGTACAAATTCCGGGTCGATGGCGAGCGCGCGTTCCATGTGATGCTCGGCGGGTTCAAGTTCGCCCGACTGCACATATACATAGCCGAGCTTGTAATGCACCATCGGGTTTTCACCGTCAAGTTCGAGGGCGCGCTTATAAGTGTCGGCAGCGCCGCGCAGGTCTTGCGCTTTATATTGACGTTCGCCCAAGGGCAGCAGGGCTTGCGCGAGCTGTGCGTTTTGAAGCTGGCGACTTTGCGCGTTCAGGGTGTCGAGCAGTTGGGTTTTGATGCTGGTCAGCTCATCTTCCTGCGATGTGATCTCGGTGGTGAAGGTTTCGCGCAACGTGGCGAGTTCGGCTTGCACCTCTTCGCGCGCTTTGTTCAATTGGCTTTGGGCGCTGAATAAGCGGGTGATGCCGAACACACCGATCGACGCGCCCGCGACCGTTAGCACGATGCTGAGCGCCTCAAAGATCCCCAAGAAGTTGCTGGCATCACCGGCATAACGTCCGGCATCATCGGCAGCGCGCTCGGCGCGTTCGACCAAGCGCTCAAGCTCGGCAAAATCGATGCTGGTTTCGGCGCGTTCGATCAATTGTTCCAGCGCTGCCAGATCAAGCGTCGGCGCGGCGGTTGGCGCATCGGGGACGGGAGGGACAGGATCGTCGGTATCTTGCGCGCGCGTGGTGTGCGCCGCGCCCATGATCAGCAAGGTGAGGGTGAAGGCGATCAGCCAGTTGCGCATGGCGTTAAACATCCTCGTTTAGGCAGCGGGTGCAGATGATCGGCGTGCTTAATTGCTTTAGTGCATGACTTTACTGTGAACGTGCGTTTGATGCAATTTATACATGTTCGCAGTGCATAACTTGACTCCGAAACGTTTTCGATATATGGTAGGTGCAAGCGTCCGAAACGTTTCGGATGCGACTAAATTTTAAGATAAACATGTTTGTAGATTAAAGTGATGAGTTCAGCAACTTTGAAAAGTATTGCCCAAGCCACGGGCTTTTCGATCACGACAGTCTCGCGCGCACTCAGCGGCTATGGCGATGTCAATGAAGCCACCCGCCGCGTGATCGAAGCGGAAGCGCTGCGTCAGGGCTATACGCCTAATCCACACGCGCGCGCCTTGCAAGGGCAGCACGCGCAAACGCTCGGCTTTGTGATTCCCACCGCCGACGCGCGCGCTACTCCGATCCATTTTTCACCCAGTTGATCGCTGGCATCGGCACGCAAGCCGCGGGCGCTGGCTTTGATCTGCTGCTTAGCACGGAAGGACCCGGCGCGGGCGAACTGGACTTGTATCGCCGGATGGTGGGGAGCAAGCGCGTCGATGGGCTGGTTCTCGTGCGCTCGCGCGAGCATGATCCGCGCATTGCTTATCTGCTGACCACGAACATGCCCTTTGTCGTGTTTGGACGCAGCGCCGCGCTGGAGGGCTATGTTTATCTGGATACCGACGGCATCGCCGCGCAGCGCGCCCTGACCGAACACTTTATTGCGTTAGGACACCGCCGCATCGCTTATATCACGCCGCCGAGCGAATTGATGTTCACCCACTACCGCGTGCAGGGCTTTTATGACGCCATGCACGATCACGATCTAACCGTCGATGCCGACCTCGTGCTGGCTGGCTCGCTGACGGAAACCGACGGACACCATACCGCGCGCGCCCTGCTTGATCTGCCGAATCCGCCCACCGCGATTATGACGGGTAATGACCTGATGGCGTTCGGCGTCATGCGTGCGATTCAGGAACGCGGCTGGCGCGTCGGCGCGGATATTGCCGTGGGCGGCTTCGACGATATTCCCTCAGCGGAATATGTGCATCCCGGTTTGACCACGATTCGCCAAGAGATTTTTCAAACGGCGCAGCGCCTCACCGCGCTGCTGCTTGACCTGATCGCGGGGGAAAATCCTACCCCTGAGGAAACGTTGTTTGTGCCTGAACTTGTGGTTCGCGCGTCCAGCGGCAGCCGCGTCATGGGCAGCCCGTTGGATGCTAGAAATTAACATTGTTATTAGGGAGAAGGTTGTGATGAAGAAGCTGCTGTTACTTGTCCTCGTGTTGATGCTCGCCCTCAGCGGCATTGCATCGGCGCAAACCGAAACGCTGATCTTTTGGAGTACCGAAGAACAGCCCGAACGCATCCGTGCGACGCAGGCGATCATTGATCGCTTCACTGCCGAGACGGGCATCAATATTTCGCTGGTCGCCACCAATGAAGACATTCTCGACAGCCTGATCGCCGCGAATCTCGCCGCTGGCACGCTGCCCGATATCATCTTCCACCCGGTTGATTACACCGCGGCATGGGTTGCCGACGGTATCCTGAGTCCGGAGGCGGCGACGCAGGTGATCACCGAGATGGGCATGGAGCAGTTCAGCGCGCTGAATCTGGTCGAAACCGAAGCGGGTATGTATGGCGCTGTGCCAACCGATGGTTGGGGACAGATTTTGGTCTACCGTGC